>NZ_LZJB01000072.1:0-64306 GCF_001666895.1 Mycobacterium sp. E3298 | reverse complement strand
CCGAGCGCCGTGCTGGCGTTGCCCTGCGGGTCGAGGTCGATGACCAAGGTCTTGAGCCCCTGCAGGGCGAGCGCGGCGGCGAGGTTGACGGCGGTGGTGGTCTTACCGACTCCGCCCTTTTGATTGGCCACGGTGAGGATGCGGCGGTGGCGCGGCCGGCGCAGCGGCGGGTAGGTGGTGTGCAGAACGCGCATCGCGCGCTCCGCGGCCGCCCCGATCGGGGTGTCGAACTCGGCCACTGTTTCACGTGAAACATTGGCCGCCGAGTCCTCGATGGCACCTGGGACGAGGGGCGCGGGGACATCTGGCCCGGCGGGCGTCTGGACGGGCGTGGCGTTCGGGGACGGGCCCGCGGCGGTCGGCGATTCTCCCGGAGTGCTCATCGCTTCCCCGCCTTCCCCATCCGTGCCGGCTGTCGTCGCGGCCGCTCTCCGCGTCGCGCTATAACTACGGTTGCGGGGGGACGCAAATAGGTCGCGCCACATGTCACCACCCTGGCATCAACGGCGCCCGATGCTGCCATCACACGCCGGTACTGTTCAACTTCCTCGCGGCCGCGCTCGCCCTTGATCGCGAGCATCCGGCCCCCGGGCCGTAGCAACGGCATGCTCCACTTCGCCAACTTGTCCAACGACGCAACCGCTCGTGACACCGCCGCATCCCTTTCCCCGAACTGGTGGCGCACCCACAGTTCCTCGGCACGGCCGCGGACCACTTCGACGGCCAACCCTAGTTGGTCGACGACCTCCGCGAGAAATTCACTTCGGCGCAGCAGCGGCTCCAGGAGCACCATCTCGACGTCCGGCCGCGCGAGGGCGAGCGGGATCCCGGGTAGCCCTGCGCCGCTGCCGATGTCGACGACCCGCTCCCCCTCCTCCAGCAGCTCGGCGGCGGCGGCGCTGTTGAGCAGATGGCGGTCCCAGACGCGGTCCACTTCGCGCGGTCCGAGCAGTCCTCGTTCCACTCCCGGACCGGCCAGCAGTTGCGCGTACCGCTGGGCGAGATCAAGCCGCGGGCCGAAGATCGCCTCCGCCGCCTCGGGCGCGGCGCCGGGCTGCGGTGGGTCGGACGGGGCCGCCGAGGGTTCGACGGGGCCGACATGTTTCACGTGAAACATCCTCTGCTTTGCCTGACGCAATGGGTGCCTCGGCGCCGGAACTACACCGCTGTAACTCGCTAGTCGTGAAGAACGACGACCCGCCGCGCGGGCTCCACGCCCTCGCTCTCGCTGTGCACGCCGGGCACCGCCGCGACGGCGTCGTGAACGATCTTGCGTTCGAACGGCGTCATCGGGGACAGCTCCTCGCGTTCACCGGATTCCAGCACCCGCCGCGCCACCTTGTCGCCCAGCGCGGCCAACTCCTCGCGCCGCCGCCGACGCCAACTGGCGATGTCGAGCATCAGCCGGCTCCGGACACCGGTCTTCTGGTGCACGGCCAATCGGGTGAGCTCTTGCAGCGCGTCGAGCACCTCGCCGCCGCGGCCCACCAACTTGTTCAAGTCGTCGCTGCCGTCGATGCTCACCACCGCCCGGTTGCCCTCGACGTCCAGGTCGATGTCTCCGTCGAAGTCCAGCAGGTCCAGCAACTCCTCCAAGTAGTCGCCGGCGATCTCCCCCTCGGCGACCAGCCGCTCCTCCAGGTCGTCGGGTTCGTCCGCGCCCGCCTCGGCCCCGTTTTCGGACCGCTCCTCGAGCTCGGCGTCGACGTCGGGTTGGGTGGTGGTGTCTGCGTCCGTCATGTCTTTCTCTCCCTCATCCATGGGTTCCTGCCAATCGGGGTCACCCGCCCGAGGCGGCCCGGCGTGGCTCTGTCTCCCTTGTCAGCGTTTGCGTTTCTTGGGCCGCGCGCCCGGCCGCGGGGTGCGGTTCGCCGCGCCGCCGTTCTGTCCACTGGGATTCGGCTTATCCGCCGGTGGCTTCACCGCCGCGCCGTCGCCATCGGAGCCGTTAGAGCCATCGGAGTCCGCCTCCCCCTCCCCGGCGGCCGGTGATCCGTTGCCCGCCGGCTGTCCGGCCTTGGGGCTTCGCTTGGGTTTGGCCCCCGGTGCCGGAGCATTGGCCGCTCGACGTTCCAGCGCTTCTTGCTTCTTGGCCTCGTCCTCTTTCTCGATCATGCCGAACACGTAGTGCTGCTGACCGAATGTCCAAATGTTGTTCGCGAACCAGTACAAGATGATCGCGAGCGGCAGGAACGGGCCACCGACGACGACGCCGAGCGGGAACACGTACAGCGCAAGCTTGTTCATCATCGCGGTCTGCGGATTGGCCGCGGCCTCAGGACTTTGCCGCGCCACCGATGCCCGGCTGTTGAAGTACGTCGCGATGCCGGCCAGGATCATCACCGGCGCACCGACCGCGATGACGGCCGGGCGGCTGAAGTGGGTGAACGCGTCCAACCCGGTCCGCTGCGTCATGAACGCGCCGATCGGGGCGCCGAACAGGTTCGCGTCCAAAAAGTGCCCGACGTCCGTGGGCGTGAACACGTAGTTTCCGGTGAGCCGGTTCTGGGCCACCGACAGGTGCGGCTGGCCGAAGCCCCCGGTCGTTCGGTTGAACGACCTCAGCACGTGGTAGAGCCCGATGAACACCGGGATCTGGGCAAGCATCGGCAGACAACCGAGGATGGGGTTGAACCCGTGCTCGCGTTGCAGCTTCTGCATCTCCAGCGCCATCCGCTGGCGGTCCTTGCCGTACTTCTTCTGCAGCGCCTTGATTTGCGGCTGCAGTTCCTGCATCTGCCGCGTGGTGCGGATCTGCCGCACGAACGGCTTGTAGAGCAACGCGCGGAGGGTGAAAACCAGGAACATCACCGACAGGGCCCACGCGAAGAAGCTCGACGGCCCCAGCATCGCTGCGAAGAGCTTGTACCAAACCCACATGATCCACGACACCGGGTAGTAGACGAAGTCGAGGCTAAAGAAATCAAACAAAGGTTCCACTCTCCCCTCGCGCCGGCGCGAATGCCGCCACGGCGCTGACGTCTTCGAAGTGCGCGCATTCCGGGCGTTCCGGGATCGGATCCCATCCGCCCCGATGCCATGGCCCGCACTTGGCGAGCCTGATCACGGCCAACCAACTCCCCCGCATCAAGCCGTATTCGGTCAACGCGTCGACCGCATACTGGCTGCACGTCGGAACGAAGCGACACGTCGCCGGCCGCAAGGGCGAAACCATGTGCCGATACAGCTGGATCAGCGAGATCAGACCTCGGGCGGCCGCGGTCCCCGCCGTGCGGATGACGCCCCGCCCCGACGCTGGCGCCGTCACCGGTCCCGTCCCGCGGCTTCGAGCGCCCGGCGTAATCCGCGACGCAACTCTTCCGCCAACCGCGCCGACGATGCCGTCCGACTGCCGGGCAACGCCCGGATGACCACCTGGTCGGATTCCCGGAGCTCACCCAGAACGGATCGCGCGACATGCCGCAGCCGGCGCGACACCCGGTGGCGGTCGACCGCCGAACCGACGGACTTGCCGACGATCAATCCGACGTGCGGGGCCGTTGGCGCGTCACCGTCTGTCCGGCGGAGATGGACGACAACGTCGGGCTGCGCCGCACGAATCCCGTGCTTCACCGTCGCGTCAAACTCCGTTGACCGCCGCATGCGGTTGCGTGCCGGAAGCACCGCCGAAAGACCCGACGTTGCGATCAGGCAGATAGCGCGCGGCGCCCCTTACGGCGCCGACTCGACACAATCGAGCGTCCGGCGCGGGTGCGCATGCGCAACCGGAAGCCATGCACGCGGGCTCGGCGCCGGTTGTTCGGCTGGAAGGTCCGCTTGCCCTTGGCCACGACGTTCTCCTCGTTGTGTCTCGCATTTCCATCCGGCCGGCCAGACTGTCTCGCTCAAGGTTCGTCTGCGGGTCGGTCGGAGGTAATCTTGCTGCTGGCCGGCGCGGTCCCCAGGCAGACCTGGGTCGCAGCCGCATCGCCGACTTTCGGGCGACTGTTTGAGGGTACTGACCAGGCTTCGCCTGGTCAAACCTGGCCTGCCCCAACGAACCCGCGCGGTCCCCGCCGAAAAACGCCACCCCGGCGGCAGGCCCGCACCCCGGTCCGAACCGCGACGAGCCGAACTAGGCCCAACGAACCCTAAACAACTCGATTGGAATGCAGCAGAACGGTTGGCAGCCGCACGGAAAACTGTTAGCTTCTGCCAGTGTCGTTTTAGACTGCAACGGCGCTCGACAACGAAGCGAGGATGGTGGATCGACTAGCTGCCTAGACGGCCTTGAAAAGGTTTTCTTCCAGCACGGAGATCGCGAGCCGTCGCCGGTAGGTTGTGGCTCGCATACGCTCATCCTGTCCACACCTGTGTATAACTATGTGGACAGTTGCTTTGTCCACCAGCGCGGTTGTACTTGGACCCGGGATGCTCGAGAACCAGGGGGATGCGTCGTTGACCGATGACCCCGGTTCAGGTTTCACGACCGTCTGGAACGCGGTCGTTTCGGAGCTCAACGGGGAATCCACCCCGGACGGCGTGGCCGCCAACCGCACAACGCTCATCACTCCCCTCACTCCCCAACAGCGGGCGTGGCTGAATCTGGTTCAGCCGCTGACCATCGTCGAGGGGTTCGCCCTCTTATCGGTGCCGAGCAGTTTCGTACAGAACGAAATCGAACGTCATCTCCGTGCCCCGATCACCGACGCCCTCAGCCGTCGCCTCGGGCAACAGATCCAGCTCGGGGTCCGCATCGCACCGCCCGACGACGACATCGACGACTCCCTGATCCCGCACGCCGAACCGTTCGCCCAATCCGAAGCACCGCTGCCGGACGACGACCCCATCGAAATCGATGAGCCCGACGAAAACGGCGAAGTCAGCGACAGTGCACAGCAGAGTTGGCCGAACTATTTCACCGAGCGGCCGCACCCCACAGATCCGGCCGTCGCCGGCGGGACGAGCCTCAACCGGCGCTACACGTTCGACACGTTCGTCATCGGAGCTTCGAATCGCTTCGCGCATGCCGCGGCCCTAGCGATCGCCGAAGCGCCGGCGCGCGCCTACAACCCGTTATTCATCTGGGGTGAGTCCGGCCTGGGCAAGACCCACCTGTTGCATGCCGCGGGCAACTACGCGCAGCGACTCTTCCCGGGAATGCGAGTGAAATACGTATCCACCGAGGAGTTCACCAACGACTTCATCAACTCGCTTCGCGACGACCGCAAGGTCGCCTTCAAGCGCAGCTACCGCGACGTCGACGTGCTGCTGGTCGACGACATCCAGTTCATCGAGGGCAAGGAAGGTATTCAGGAGGAGTTCTTCCATACCTTCAACACGCTGCACAACGCCAACAAGCAGATCGTCATCTCCTCCGACCGGCCGCCCAAGCAGCTCGCCACCCTCGAAGACCGCCTCCGGACGCGGTTCGAGTGGGGCCTGATCACCGACGTCCAGCCGCCCGAACTCGAGACCCGCATCGCCATCTTGCGCAAGAAAGCACAAATGGAGCGACTTGCGGTTCCCGACGACGTCCTCGAACTCATTGCCAGCAGCATCGAACGCAACATCCGCGAACTCGAGGGCGCCCTGATTCGGGTCACCGCGTTCGCCTCGTTGAACAAGACTCCGATCGATAAGGCGCTGGCCGAAATCGTGCTGCGTGACCTCATCGCCGACGCCAGCACGATGCAGATCAGCGCGGCAACAATCATGGCTGCCACCGCTGAGTACTTCGACACCACAGTGGAAGAACTCCGCGGGCCCGGCAAGACGCGCGCCCTGGCGCAGTCACGCCAGATCGCGATGTATCTCTGCCGCGAGCTCACCGACCTGTCGCTGCCCAAGATCGGACAGGCATTCGGGCGCGATCACACCACGGTGATGTACGCGCAGCGCAAGATCTTGTCCGAAATGGCCGAGCGTCGTGAGGTCTTCGATCACGTCAAAGAGCTCACCACCCGTATCCGCCAGCGCTCCAAGCGCTGACTCCGGGCCGCCCCGACCGCCCCGCCGGCACATTTTTTCCAAAAAACTTCCCACCCGCCTGTCACACCCGCCACACCCGGGCCTTGTGCGCAGGACTGTGCACAACGCAACCAAACACCCGTGTACTACGGGACGCCGCGTGCACAACCGCCCTCGCTCCCCAATGGCCCAACACCGGACTCACAGTTATGCACCCCGTCATCCACAGCCCCATGCCCGCCCTAGCTGCATCGAACCCCGGCTGTCCCCAGGATGCACAGGCCTTATTACTAGTACTGAGATCTCTTCGTCGTTTCTTCTTTGAAATACAGCGTTGGGGACGCTTGGTCGAACACCCCGCACGGATGCGCCGGTAACCACGCTTGTCAGGGTTCCCGATTAGCTTTCAAGATGGCCTCGGACGATCTACGGTTGTTCTTCGACTGCCGTTGCGGTCGTCGTTGGCACGACGTGTCAGTGGCGTTCGTCGCGGAGCCCCGTGCTAGCGGAGACGGCTAGCCACTGGACTTTAAAACTCTCGGTAGGTGAAGGGACGCTATGGACGCGGCGACGACAAGAGCTGGCCTCAGCGACTTGAAGTTTCGTTTGGTGCGGGAGTCCTTCGCCGACGCGGTGTCGTGGGTGGCGAAGAACCTGCCGACCCGGCCGGCGGTGCCGGTGCTCTCTGGAGTGTTGTTATCCGGGACCGATGCGGGCCTGACGATCTCCGGATTCGACTACGAAGTTTCCGCCGAAGCGCAGGTGGCAGCCGAAATAGCTTCTCCCGGAAGTGTTTTGGTTTCCGGAAGGTTGTTATCGGACATCACCCGCGCGCTGCCGAACAAGCCGGTCGACTTCTACGTCGACGGCAACCGCGTCGCGTTGAACTGCGGAAGTGCCCGATTCTCGCTGCCGACGATGGCGGTCGAGGATTACCCGACGCTGCCGGGCTTGCCGGAAGAGACCGGCGCATTGGCCGCGGATCTCTTCGCGGAGGCCATCAGCCAGGTGGCCATCGCGGCCGGCCGTGATGACACGTTGCCGATGTTGACCGGAATCCGGGTCGAGATCTCGGGCAACACGGTGGTTTTGGCCGCCACCGACAGGTTCCGGCTGGCGGTGCGCGAGCTGACTTGGTCGGCGTCGTCGCCCGACATCGAAGCCGCGGTGCTGGTGCCGGCGAAGACTTTGGCCGAGGCCGCCCGGGCGGGTGCCGACGGTTCCGAGGTTCGGTTGTCCTTGGGGGCCGGCAGCGGCGTTGGCAAGGACGGGTTGCTCGGCATCAGCGGCAACGGCAAGCGGAGCACGACGCGGCTGTTGGATGCGGAGTTCCCGAAGTTCCGTCAACTGTTGCCCGCCGAGCACACGGCGGTGGCGACCATCAACGTCGCCGAGCTGACCGAGGCGATCAAGCTGGTGGCGTTGGTCGCGGACCGGGGTGCCCAGGTGCGGATGGAATTCTCCGAAGGCTCGCTGCGGTTGTCTGCGGGTGCCGACGACGTGGGCCGCGCCGAAGAGGACCTCGCCGTCGACTTCGTGGGCGAGCCGTTGACGATCGCGTTCAACCCGACCTACCTCACCGACGGGCTGGCCGCGGTCCATTCCGAACGGGTGTCATTCGGTTTCACCACCCCCGGGAAGCCGGCGCTGCTGCGTCCGGCGTCGGGTGACGACAGTTCACCCACCGGCAGCGGACCCTTCGCGGCATTACCGACGGATTACGTCTACCTGCTGATGCCAGTTCGGTTGCCCGGATAGGTGTACGTCCGGCATTTGGGACTGCGCGATTTCCGGTCCTGGGCGCACGCCGACCTCGAATTGGAGCCGGGCCGGACGGTGTTTGTCGGTTCCAACGGGTTCGGTAAAACGAATCTCATTGAGGCGCTGTGGTTTTCGACCACGTTGGGGTCGCATCGGGTTGGCACCGATACCCCCCTGATCAGGGCGGGCGCCGAACGGGCTGTGGTGTCGACGATCGTCGTCAACGAGGGTCGAGAGTGCGCGATCGACCTGGAGATCGCGGCGGGGCGGGCTAATAAGGCGCGGCTCAATCGTTCGCCCGTGCGCAGCACGCGGGAGGTGATCGGCGTCTTGCGCGCCGTGCTTTTTGCTCCCGAAGACCTGGCCCTGGTCCGGGGGGATCCGTCGGAGCGGCGACGCTACCTCGACGATTTGGCGACGGTGCGGCGGCCGGCGGTCGCCGCGGTGCGGTCGGACTACGAGAAGGTGCTGCGCCAGCGTGCGGCGCTGTTGAAATCCGCGGCCGGAATCCGGCACCGGGCTGACCGCAGCGCCCTGGACACCCTCGACGTGTGGGACAGCCGGTTGGCGGAACACGGCGCCGAGTTGATGGCCGCGCGGATCGACCTGGTGAATGAGTTGGCACCCGAAGTGGAGAAGGCCTACCAACTGCTCGCGCCGGCCTCGCGGCCCGCCTCGATCGCCTACCGAACCAGCCTCGGGGCGCACGCCACACCGGACGCGGCGGGGACCGATCGCGATTTCCTGGAAACCGCTTTGTTGGCGGCGCTGGCCGAGCGCCGTGCCGCGGAATTGGAGCGGGGCATGTCTCTGGTGGGCCCCCATCGCGACGATCTCGACCTCTGGCTCGGTGTCCAACCCGCCAAAGGCTTTGCCAGCCATGGGGAATCATGGTCCTTCGCGGTGGCGCTGCGGCTGGCCTCCTACGAGTTGTTGCGCGCCGACGGCAGCGAACCGGTGCTCTTACTCGATGACGTATTCGCCGAACTCGATGCGGCCCGCCGTAGGGCGTTGGCGACGGTGGCGGAATCCGCGGAGCAGGTGTTGGTCACCGCCGCGGTGGTCGAGGACATTCCGGCGGACTGGGCCGCCAGGCAGATACCGATTGATTTGCGCGACGACGACCTCGGCCGGGTCTCGGTGGTGAGGTCATGACGGGCAGCGGCGACGAACAAGAATCGACGCCGGCCGACCCGGGCCTGCTGCGCGGCATCGACTTGGTTCGGCGCACGCTCGAGGAAGCCCGCGCCGCGGCCCGCGCGCAAGGCAAGGATGCCGGCCGCGGCCGCGCGACCCCGGCGCCGAGCCGCCGCGTCGCGGGACATCGCCGAAGCTGGTCGGGGCCCGGCCCGGACGCCCGCGATCCCCAGCCCCTCGGCCGTCTCGCCCGGGACTTGGCCAAGAAGCGCGGGTGGTCGGCGCAGGTGGCCGAAGGAACCGTGCTCGGAAACTGGGCGTCCGTGGTCGGTCAGCAGATCGCCGACCACGCGACGCCGACGGCGTTGAGCGACGGGGTCCTCAGCGTGGCCGCCGAATCGACCGCGTGGGCCACGCAATTGCGGATGATTCAGTCGCAACTGTTGGCCAAGATCGCCGCGGCCGTGGGCAACGGTGTGGTCACGCAGTTGAAAATCACCGGGCCCGTGGCGCCGTCGTGGCGCAAGGGGCCGCGCCACATCGCCGGAAGGGGCCCGCGCGACACCTACGGTTAACGGCGCGACCGGCGACGAACCATCCCCAGACACGGTTTCATCAACAGGCCGCTGAAAGCCGCCAGGACGACGTGAAGCGGGTTGACGCACGTCGGGACGCGGCGTCAACAGAGAAATCGCCCGCACGGCGCAGTTAGCTAGGTGGAAACGCGCCCAGAGAATCGGTGCGGGCGGCTCATCACGGTAGACTGGCTGCATGCGGCTGATGCGGTGACTGGAACCGCCCGCATGAAACCCCAAGGAGAGCATTCCGACCGTGGCTGCCCAGAAGAAGAAGGCGCAAGACGAATACGGCGCGTCAGCGATCACCGTGCTCGAGGGCCTGGAGGCCGTCCGCAAACGCCCCGGCATGTACATCGGGTCCACCGGTGAGCGCGGTCTGCACCACCTCATTTGGGAGGTAGTCGACAACTCGGTGGACGAGGCGATGGCCGGTTACGCCACCCGGGTCGATGTGCGGCTCCTCGACGACGGCAGCGTGGAGGTGGCCGACGACGGGCGCGGCATCCCGGTGGCCATGCACGCGACCGGCGCCCCAACCGTCGACGTGGTGATGACGCAGCTGCACGCCGGCGGCAAGTTCGGTGGCGAAAACAGCGGCTACACGGTTAGTGGTGGGTTGCACGGCGTCGGCGTGTCGGTGGTCAACGCGCTGTCCACCCGGCTGGAAGTCAACATCAAACGCGACGGCCACGAATGGTTCCAGTATTACGACCGTGCCGTGCCCGGCACCCTCAAGCAGGGTGAGTCGACCAAGAAGACCGGAACCACGATCAGGTTCTGGGCCGACCCTGAGATCTTCGAAACGCTGGAGTACGACTTCGAGACCGTCGCACGCCGCCTGCAGGAGATGGCGTTTCTGAACAAGGGCCTCACGATCAACCTCACCGACGAACGAGTCGAGCAGGACGAGGTCGTCGACGAAGTGGTCAGCGACACCGCCGAAGCGCCCAAGTCCGCGGAGGAGAAGGCGGCGGAAAACGCTGCGCCGCACAAGGTCAAGCACCGCACGTTCCACTACCCCGGCGGCCTGGTCGACTTCGTCAAGCACATCAATCGCACCAAGAGCCCGATCCAGCAGAGCGTCATCGACTTCGACGGAAAAGGCACCGGTCACGAGGTCGAAATCGCCATGCAATGGAACGGCGGCTACTCGGAGTCGGTCCACACCTTCGCCAACACCATCAACACCCATGAGGGCGGCACCCATGAAGAGGGCTTCCGCAGCGCCCTGACCTCGGTGGTGAACAAGTACGCCAAAGACAAGAAGTTGCTCAAGGAGAAGGACGCCAACCTCACCGGCGACGACATCCGGGAAGGCCTGGCGGCGGTCATCTCGGTCAAGGTCGCTGAGCCCCAGTTCGAGGGCCAGACCAAGACCAAACTGGGTAACACCGAGGTCAAATCGTTCGTGCAGAGGGTGTGCAACGAACAGTTGACGCACTGGTTCGAGGCCAACCCCTCTGAGGCGAAAACCGTTGTGAACAAGGCGGTTTCGTCGGCACAAGCGCGGATCGCAGCCCGCAAGGCGCGCGAGCTGGTGCGCCGCAAGAGCGCCACCGACCTCGGCGGGCTGCCCGGGAAGCTCGCGGACTGCCGCTCTACCGACCCGCGGAAATCCGAACTATATGTGGTGGAGGGCGATTCGGCGGGCGGCTCGGCGAAGAGTGGCCGCGACTCGATGTTCCAGGCGATCCTGCCGTTGCGAGGCAAGATCATCAACGTCGAAAAGGCGCGCATCGACCGGGTGCTGAAGAACACGGAGGTCCAGGCGATCATCACCGCGCTCGGCACCGGCATCCACGACGAATTCGACATCAGCAAGTTGCGCTACCACAAGATCGTGTTGATGGCCGACGCGGACGTCGACGGCCAGCACATCTCGACCCTGCTGCTGACGTTGCTGTTCCGCTTCATGCGGCCGCTGATCGAAAACGGGCACGTCTTCCTCGCGCAGCCGCCGCTGTACAAGCTGAAGTGGCAGCGGACCGACCCGGAGTTCGCCTACTCCGATCGCGAACGCGACGGCCTGCTCGAGGCCGGGCTCAAAGCCGGCAAGAAGATCAACAAAGAGGACGGCATCCAGCGCTACAAAGGCCTGGGTGAGATGGACGCGAAAGAATTGTGGGAGACCACGATGGACCCGTCGGTCCGGGTGCTGCGCCAGGTCACCCTGGACGACGCCGCGGCCGCCGACGAGTTGTTCTCGATCCTGATGGGCGAGGACGTCGACGCGCGCCGCAGCTTCATCACCCGCAACGCCAAAGACGTTCGCTTCCTGGATGTCTGACGTACTCGTCAGGCACGCCAACCCACAAAGGGGAATAGATGACTGACACCACGCTGCCACCCGGCGACGAGGCCGGCGACCGCATCGAACCGGTCGACATTCAGCAGGAGATGCAGCGCAGCTACATCGATTACGCGATGAGCGTGATCGTCGGGCGCGCGCTGCCAGAGGTGCGTGACGGGCTCAAGCCGGTACACCGCCGCGTGCTTTATGCGATGTACGACTCGGGCTTCCGCCCGGACCGCAGTCACGCCAAGTCGGCGCGCTCGGTCGCCGAGACGATGGGCAACTACCACCCCCACGGCGACGCGTCGATCTACGACACCCTGGTGCGGATGGCGCAGCCGTGGTCGCTGCGGTACCCACTGGTCGACGGTCAGGGTAACTTCGGCTCTCCGGGCAACGATCCACCAGCCGCGATGCGCTACACCGAGGCGCGGCTAACCCCGCTTGCCATGGAGATGCTGCGTGAAATCGACGAGGAGACAGTCGATTTCATCCCGAACTACGACGGCCGGGTGCAGGAGCCGACCGTGCTGCCCAGCCGGTTCCCCAACCTGCTGGCCAACGGCTCCGGCGGCATCGCGGTCGGGATGGCGACCAACATCCCGCCACACAACTTGCGCGAGCTGGCCGAGGCCGTCTACTGGTGCCTGGACAACCACGAGGCCGACGAAGAAGCCACCCTGGCCGCAGTCTGCGAGCGGGTCAAGGGCCCGGACTTCCCCACCCACGGTCTGATCGTCGGGTCGCAGGGCATCCACGATGCCTACACCACCGGTCGGGGATCGATCCGGATGCGCGGAGTCGTTGAGATAGAAGAAGATTCGCGGGGCCGCACCTCGATCGTCATCACCGAGTTGCCCTATCAGGTCAACCACGACAACTTCATCACGTCGATCGCAGAGCAGGTCCGCGACGGCAGGCTTACCGGAATCGCCAACATCGAGGACCAGTCCAGCGATCGGGTCGGCCTGCGCATCGTCGTCGAGATTAAGCGCGACGCGGTGGCCAAGGTGGTGCTGAACAACCTCTACAAGCACACCCAGCTGCAAACCAGCTTCGGCGCCAACATGTTGTCGATCGTCGACGGGGTGCCGCGCACGTTGCGGCTCGACCAGATGATCCGCTACTACGTCGCGCACCAACTCGACGTCATCGTCCGGCGCACCACCTACCGGCTGCGCAAGGCCAACGAACGCGCCCACATCCTGCGCGGTCTGGTCAAGGCGCTCGACGCGCTGGACGAGGTCATCGCGCTGATACGGGCGTCGGAAACCGTCGACATCGCCCGGGCCGGACTTATCGAGCTGCTCGACATCGATGAGATCCAGGCCCAGGCCATCCTCGACATGCAGTTGCGTCGCCTGGCCGCTCTGGAGCGCCAGCGCATCATCGACGACCTGGCCAAGATCGAGGCCGAGATCGCCGACCTGGAAGACATCCTGGCCAAGCCGGAACGGCAGCGCGGGATCGTTCACGACGAGCTCGCCGAGATCGTCGACAAGCACGGCGACGATCGGCGGACCCGGATCATCGCGGCCGACGGTGACGTCAACGATGAGGACCTGATCGCCCGCGAAGAGGTCGTCGTCACCATCACCGAGACCGGTTATGCCAAGCGAACCAAGTCCGACCTCTACCGCAGCCAGAAGCGCGGCGGCAAGGGCGTGCAGGGCGCCGGTCTCAAGCAGGACGACATCGTCAAGCACTTCTTCGTCAGCTCGACGCACGACTGGATCCTGTTTTTCACCACGCAGGGCCGGGTCTATCGCGCCAAGGCGTACGAACTGCCCGAGGCGTCCAGGACGGCGCGCGGTCAGCACGTGGCGAACCTGCTGGCCTTCCAGCCCGAGGAGCGCATCGCCCAGGTCATCCAGATCCGAAGTTACGAGGACGCCCCGTACCTGGTGCTGGCCACGCGCAACGGCCTGGTCAAGAAGACCAAGCTGACCGACTTCGACTCGAACCGATCGGGTGGAATCGTCGCGATCAACCTGCGCGACAACGACGAGCTCGTCGGCGCGGTGCTGTGCTCGTCGGACGAGGACCTGCTGCTGGTATCGGCCAACGGCCAATCCATCCGGTTCTCGGCGACCGACGAGGCGCTGCGCCCGATGGGCCGCGCCACCTCCGGCGTCCAGGGCATGCGGTTCAACACCGACGATTACCTGTTGTCGCTCAACGTGGTTCGCGAGGGCACGTACCTATTGGTGGCGACGTCCGGCGGCTACGCCAAGCGCACCGCGATCGAGGAGTATCCGGTGCAGGGCCGCGGCGGCAAGGGCGTGCTGACGGTGATGTACGACCGGCGGCGCGGCAAGCTGGTGGGCGCGCTGATCGTCGACGAAGACAGCGAGCTCTACGCCATCACCTCCGGCGGCGGGGTAATCCGCACGGCGGCGAGGCAGGTCCGTAAGGCGGGACGGCAGACCAAGGGTGTTCGCCTGATGAACCTGGGCGAGGACAACACGCTGCTGGCCATCGCGCGCAACGCCGAGGAGAACGCGGACGAAGTCGTCGACGAAGCGGAAGGCGCCGCGGACGCAGACGGCTAGTCGTTGACAATCCGCGCGGTCCGACGAACGGCCGGGCAATTAGACTCGGCCCGACCGGACAAAATGCGACGCCCCCGCGGCCGTGGCAGGAGAGCTAAGGAGTCGGGGTGACCTCACCGAACGAGCCGGGCGCCCCCAAACAGGGCGATGGCCTTAATGGGGATGGCTCGGCCGAGCGTGCCGGCGCCCACCGCGCGACGCCGCCCGCACCGGCCGGCCGCGCTCCGGACGCCGGGGACTCACCGCCGTGGCAGCGTGGCGGTCCCCGGCCCCTGCAGGCGCCGCAACGGCAGACCGAGCCGCCCACCGAGGCGCGCCAGTCCGGCCCGCCCAGTGGTGTCGAGGCGCGGCTCAACCGGTTCATCTCCGGCACCGCGGCCCCCGGTGCACCCGCGCAGGGCAAAAACCCGCCGCACGACAACGACGCCCCGCAGGGGCGTGGCGACGGGCCGCCGGCGGAGGCTTACGCCAGCGAGTTGCCCGACCTGTCCGGCCCGATTCCGCGGGGCCCCCAGCGCAAAGCGTCACCCGACCGCGCGCCGGAGCCGTCGACCCAGGCGGGATCCGGCCGGTCGTCGGCCACGGAAAACCGGGAGGGCCGCGAGACCCGCGAGAGCCGCACCCAGGTGTCGCGGCGACCGCGCGGGCCCGTGCGGGCCAGCATGCAGATCCGCCGGATCGATCCGTGGAGCACGCTGAAGGTCTCGCTGTTGCTCTCGGTCGCGTTGTTCTTCGTCTGGATGATCGCCGTGGCGTTCCTGTATCTCGTCCTCGGCGGCATGGGCGTGTGGTCGAAGCTGAACAGCAACGTCGGCGACCTGCTGAACAACACCAGCGGCAGCAGCGGCGAACTGGTCTCCAGCGGCACCATCTTCGGCGGGGCCGTGTTGATCGGCCTGGTCAACATCGTGTTGTTGACGGCGATGGCCACCATCGCCGCGTTCGTCTACAACCTGACCACCGATCTGATCGGCGGCATCGAGGTGACGTTGGCCGACCGCGACTAGCGTTTTTGGGGGTCGGGCGGCAATTGCGGTAATCTCGTCGCTCGGCCGTACGCGTGTACGGGCCTATAGCTCAGGCGGTTAGAGCGCTTCGCTGATAACGAAGAGGTCGGAGGTTCGAGTCCTCCTAGGCCCACAACCATGTGCCCATCAAGACGTTGCGTAAGACTTGCCCTGCCAATCACACTGATCGCTGTGGTGGCGGCGGTGGCGTGGTCCCGACGCGGGGTCGAGATCTGGCACGTGGCGGTGGACGACACCACGGGTCAGCCACCACCCGAGCCCGGCGAGGGGCCTTAGCTCAGTTGGTAGAGCACCGCCTTTGCAAGGCGGGTGTCAGGGGTTCGATTCCCCTAGGCTCCACAAATCGTGGGCGCGCCGACGTGCGTCCACGCCGCCGGGAACAGCCAACGGAAACGGTTGGCGTAACTCGCGACCCGCCCGAATTTGGCGCGGGTTTTGCGTCCCGGATCGATAGCTATCCCGCTAGTGTGTAAGCACTGATCGCGTGCCGAATAAGTCGCAGCCGCAGCGAAAGCGGTTGACCTGCGAGAAAGCCCACCGCCAAACCACACACCCTCGATATCGACGTCGCAGTAGGCAGCCCCACAACCCGACAGTTGCTATCGCGCGATAGGCAGCCGACAGCGCGACTCCGCCTTTGCTGTGAGGAGGAAACGGCTTTGTTCGGGCCAATATCAAGGGCGCGTGTGCGGGGCGGGCTATGTCTTCGCACCCGGTAGCCACTCCCGTCGCGGTCATCGGCATGGCTTGCCGCCTGCCCGGAGGCATCGATTCTCCAGAACAGTTGTGGGAGGCCTTGCTCCGCGGCGATGACCTGGTCACCGAAATTCCACCCGAGCGGTGGGACGCCGACGAGTTCTACGATCCCCAGCCCGGTGTGCCCGGTCGGTCCGTCTGCAAATGGGGCGCGTTTCTGGACGACGTCGCCGGCTTCGACCCGGAGTTCTTCGGCATCACCGACAACGAGGCGACCGCGATGGACCCGCAGCACCGCCTGCTGCTGGAAACCTCGTGGGAGGCCATGGAGCACGGCGGCCTGACCCGAGAGACGCTGGCCGGTTCCCGCACCGGCGTCTTCATGGGACTGATGCACGACGACTACCAATTGGTGCACGCGGACGCCAACGCCCTGGAGGGCCCGTACGGCTACCTGGGCAATAGCTTCGCCATGGGCTCCGGACGCGTTGCCTACACGATGGGGCTACGCGGTCCGGCGATGACGGTGGATACCGCCTGCTCGTCGGGGCTTGCGGCGGTGCATATGGCGTGCCGCAGCCTGCATGACGGCGAAAGCGAGCTCGCATTGGCGGGCGGCGCCTCGGTGTCGTTCGAACCGCGTAAGTCCTGCTCGGGTTCCGCCATCGGAATGCTGTCTGCCACGGGACGCTGCCGCGCCTTCGACGTCGGCGCCGACGGGTTCGTGGCCGGCGAGGGCTGCGTCGTCTTGTTGCTCAAACGGTTGGCGGATGCCTTGCGCGCGGGCGACCGAATCTTGGCTGTGCTCCGCGGCACCGCGGCAAACCAGGATGGCCACACGGTGAACATCGTGACGCCGTCACGGGCCGCACAGGTCGAGGCCTATCGGGCCGCCCTGGCCGCGGCGGATGTGGACGCCCGCACCGTCGGCATGGTGGAAGCACACGGTCCCGGAACGCCGGTGGGTGACCCCGTCGAATACGCCAGCCTGGCGGAGGTGTACGGCGCGGACGGGCCGTGCGCGCTCGCATCCATCAAGACCAACTTCGGGCACACCCAGTCGGCCGCCGGAGCCCTCGGCCTGATGAAAGCCGTTCTCGCGCTGCAACACGGGGTGATCCCGCGCAACCTGCACTTCACCCAATTACCCGACGAACTGTCCCGTATCAAGACCAATCTCTTTGTGCCGCAGGCTAATACACCGTGGCCCAGCCAGCACGGACCGCGCCGGGCGGCGGTGTCGTCGTACGGGTTCTCGGGGACCAATGTGCATGCGATCGTGGAGCAAGCACCGGTCACATCGGGCGCCCCGCCGACTCCCCCGGCGATCGATGGCCCGCTGCTCTTCCCGCTGTCCGCCACGTCGGCAGACGGGCTGCGGCGCACCGCCGGACGGCTCGCGGACTGGGTCGAAAAACACGCTCCCGGGCTCGCCGCATCGGACCTGGCGTACACGCTCGCCCGGCGGAGGGCGCACCGGACGGTGCGCACCGCGGTCATCGCCGGCACGCTCGACGAGCTGACCACGGGGCTGCGGGGGGTCGCCGCCGGCGACTTCCCTTATCAGCCGGCGGTCGGGCAGGACGACCGAGGACCGGTCTGGTTGTTTTCCGGCCAGGGCTCGCAGTGGGCGGCGATGGGCGCGGAGTTGCTCACTACCGAACCGGTGTTCGCCGCGACGGTCGCGACGGTGGAGCCGCTGATCGCCCGGGAATCGGGTTTCTCAGTCACCCAGGCGATTTCGACAGCCGCCACGGTGACCGGGATCGACCGGATCCAGCCGGCGTTGTTCGCCATGCAGGTCGCGCTGGCGGCCACGATGAGGGGCTACGGGGTGCGGCCGGGCGCCGTGATCGGCCACTCGATGGGCGAGGCCGCGGCCGCGGTCGTGGCCGGGGCGTTGTCGCTGGAGGACGGCGTCCGCGTGATCTGCCGCCGCTCCCGGCTGATGTCGACAATCGCCGGCTCCGGCGCAATGGCGTCGGTGGAACTGCCGGCCGAGCAGGTCCTTTTGGAACTCATGGCCCGGGGTGTCGACGACGTCGTGCTGGCGGTGGTGGCCTCACCGCAGTCGACGGTGGTCGGCGGCGCCGCGCAGGCCGTGCGCGACCTGGTCACCGCGTGGGAGCAACGCGACGTGCCTGCGCGCGAGATCGCCGTCGACGTGGCATCGCACTCCCCGCAGGTGGATCCGATCCTCGACGAGCTGTCCGACGCCCTCGCAGAGGTCGACCCCAGGACACCCGACGTACCCTTCTACTCCGCGACCGCATTCGACCCGCGCGAGCAGCCCGTGTGTGACGCCTGGTATTGGTCGGACAATCTGCGCCACATGGTGCGTTTCGCGGCCGCCGTGCAGGCGGCGTTGGAGGACGGCCACCGCGTGTTCGCGGAGTTGGCGCCGCATCCGCTACTCACCCATGCGGTCGAACAGACCGCGGCCAGCCTCGGTATGCCGCTGGCCGCCCTCAGCGCCATGCGCCGAGAGCAGGAACTCCCGCACGGGCTGCGCGGCTTTCTGGCGGATCTGCACGATGCCGGCGCGGCCGTCGACTTCTCGGTGCTCTATCCGGGGGGCCAACTGGTGGACGTTCCGCTCCCGACGTGGAGCCACCGCCGACTGCTGCTGAACCGCGACGGTCAGGATTCGCGGGCACGCGGCGCCTGGACCGTCCCGGTGCACCCGCTGATGGGGCCACATGTGCGGCTGCCCGAGGAACCCGAGCGCCACGTCTGGCAGGGCGAGGTTGGAACCGTGGCGCAGCCCTGGCTGGGCGACCACCGCATCCACCACGTGGCCGTTCTCCCGGGGGCGGCGTACTGCGAGATGGCGTTGGCCGCGGCTCGCACGATCTTCGGTGAGAAGTCGGAGGTTCGCGACATCGCATTCGAGGCGACGCTGCTGTTGGACGACGAGACTCCAGTGTGCGCGGACGCGTCGATGACCGCGCCCGGCGTCGCCGGTTTCGTGGTGCAGAGCTTTCAGCAGCGCAAGCCGATTCGGCGGGCGACGGCGGTGCTGCGGGCGGGAGGACGGGAGGACCGCCCGGCGGCTTACGACATCGCAGGCCTGCTCGCGGCCCACTCGTGCCGGCTGGACGGGGTCGAGCTGCGGAACCAGTTCGACGACCACGGTTTGCAGTATGGCGCGGCCTTCGCCGGACTGGCCGCGGCGCACAGCGCGGGCGAGGGCGCCGCCACGGTGCTGGCGGAGGTCGCGCTGCCCGGTGCCATCCGCTCGCAACACAGCGCCTACGGCGTCCACCCCGCGCTGCTTGACGCGTGCTTTCAATCGGTTGCGGCGCACCCCGCGGCCCGAGTCGCGGGCAGCGCCGGGCTGCTGTTACCGCTTCGCGTCCGCGGTATCCGGCTCTACGCCGAGACCCGCGGAGCGCGGTACTGCTACACGAAGGTGTCAACCGCCGACGGGGCCGGCGTTGAGGCCGACCTCGAGGTGCTTGACGAACAAGGGACCGTGCTGCTGGCCGTGGACGGACTGCAAGTCAGCACCGGAGCCGCCGAGGGTGCCCATCGCGATCGCGTGCTGAACGAACGACTGCTGACCATCGAGTGGACACAGCGAACACTGCCCGACGTGGAACACCTGGGCCGGGAATCATGCTTGCTGATCAGCACTTCCGCCACGGCGGACGTGATGGCGACCAGCCTGGCCGATGCGGTGAAGTCCGCGGGCACCGACTGCGCGACCATGACATGGCCGCAGCACTGCGACCATTTGTCCAACTCCGAAACCCTGGCCTCGCACCTTGGTGCCGGCAAAGTCCGCCGGGTGGTCATCCTGACCGGGCCGAAAAACGGTAACCCCGATGAGGAGTGCGCCCAGCGTGGCGGAGACTATGTCCGTCATCTCACGCGAATTGCCAGGCATATCACCAAGATCGACCAAGAGCCGCCGCGTCTTTATGTCGTGACGCGCAATGCCCAGGCCGTTGTGCCGGGGGACATGAACAACCTGGAGCAGGCCGGGCTGCGCGGCCTGGTGCGAGCTATCGGCACCGAATATCCGCACCTGCGCCCAACGCTGATCGACACGGACGAGGAGTCCGACGCCGAGCAACTGGCCAGACAACTGTTGGGGCCTTCGGACGAGGACGAGACGGCCTGGCGGAACGGTCGGTGGCACACCGCCCGCGTGGCCCCCGGGCCGCTGCGGCCTGAGGAGCGGCGTACCGGCGTGGCGGATCACCCCTACGACGGGATGCGCATGCGGATCCGCACGCCCGGCGATTTGGAAACGCTGGAACTGGCGGCGTTTGAACGATTCCCGCCGGGGCGGGGGGAGATTGAGGTCGCGGTCACCGCATCCAGCATCAACTTCTCCGACGTTCTGGTCGCAGCAGGCGGGCAGGCCGGTGGTAACGGCGATGCAGCACGCCTCGGGACGGACTTCGCGGGCGTCGTGACCGCCGTGGGTCCCGACGTCTCCACCCATCGGGTGGGTGACCACGTCGGCGGGTTCTCTGAAAGTGGTTGCTGGGCAACGTTCGTCACCTGCGACGCCCGCCTGGCTGCGACACTGCCGCCGGGCCTCACCGACGACCGGGCGGCTGCGGTGACCACTCCGCACACGATCGCCTGGTACGCCTTGCACGAGCAGGCAAGGATCGCCAACGGCGAACGGGTGTTGATCCATTCCGCCGCGGGCGGCGTAGGGCGGGCAGCGATCGCGATCGCCCGCGCCGCGGGAGCCGAAATCTTCGCCACCGCCGGAAGCGAGGAACGGCGGGAGTTGTTGCGCGACATCGGAATCAACCACGTCTATGACTCCCGCGGTGTCGAGTTCGCGGAACAGATCCGCCGCGACACCGACGGATATGGTGTCGACATCGTGCTCAACTCGCTGTCGGGCGCGGCGCAACGTGCCAGCCTGGAGGTGTTGGCCGCCGGCGGACGATTCGTGGAGATCGGTAAGCGGGATGTCGATGCGAATACCAGGGTGGAGCTCTTTCCATTCCGGCGAAACCACACGTTCCACTACGTCGATCTGGCGTTGATGTCGCAGAGCCATCCAAAGCGAGTGGGCGGGTTGCTGGACACCGTGTACCGCCTTGTCGCACAGGGTGAGCTGCCGACACCGGACATCACCCACCACGCGCTCGGCGATGCCGCCGCGGCCCTCCGAGCGAAAAGCGAGGCCGAGCATACGGGCAGGGTCCTCCTCGATGTGCCGCAGACCGGTCACACCAACGTCGTCGTACCACCCGGTCAAGCCCGGACCTTCCGGAACGACGGCTCCTACATCATTACCGGTGGCCTGGGCGGCATCGGGCTCTTCCTCGCCGAAAGGATGGCCGCGGCCGGCTGCGGCCGCATCGTACTGAGCTCCCGGTCGCGGCCGGATGCCAAGGCGTTGGAAACGATCGAACTCATCCGGGCGATGGGCACCGACATCGAGGTGGAGTGCGGCGACATCGCCGAGGACGGCACGGCTACGCGTTTGGTGAGGGCGGCGACTGCCACCGGTCTGCCGTTGCGGGGGGTGTTGCACGCCGCCGCGGTGTTCGAGAACGCGATGCTCGCCACCATGAGCGACGAGCTCGTCAACCGCAACTGGGCTCCGAAGGTGTTCGGGGCGTGGAACTTACACCAGGCGACGGCCCACCTCCACCTGGACTGGTTCTGCGTGTTCTCCTCGGCGGTGGGTCTTGTGGGCTCGCCCGGACAAACGGCGTACGCCGCGGCTAACAGCTGGCTGGACGCGTTCGCGCGGTGGCGCCGCGCCCGCGGCCTTCCAGCCACCGCGATCGGCTGGGCATTGTGGGCAGAGGTCGGTCGCGCCGCCGAGGTCAGGTCGGAGACCGGCGAAGAGGTGACTCCCGGGCAGGACGGCGAAGGCACCGCGATTGCGCACTGGCGGGACACGGCCTTCACCGCCGAGGAGGGCGCCTACGCGTTTCAGGCGCTCTTGCGCCACGACCGGCCGTACGCCGGTTATGCGAAGTTGACGGGTACACCGTGGTTCGCCGCATACGCACAGCGCAGCAGGTTCGCCGAGTTATTTCGCTCCAGAAGCCAAAGCCCCAAGGGGGCAGGCGAATTGGTGGCCGAGTTGCACGCGCTACCGCGCGAGGACTGGCCGGCCCGGCTCCGGCGCATGGTTTCCGACGCGGTCAGCCTGATTCTCAGGCGAACCATAGACCCGGATCACCCACTGTCCGAGTATGGCCTCGACTCAATGGGCAACCTGGAGCTACGGACCCGTATCGAGGCGGAAACAGGGGTCCGCGTCACCACCAACGACATCACCACGATCCGCGGTTTGGCCGGGCTGCTGTGTGAGACTCTCTCCGCCACCGCCGATCTCGACGCCGGAGCAAACGTGCCGAAGGGGGCAGGGTGTTCGTAGGTGCAGGGCCGGCGCGCGGGCTGTTCGTGGGAACCGTTCATGACTGGATGCCGGAGGCGGGCAGAATCGTGTCCTGGCAAGCAGCTCCGGCCTCCCTCGAGAAAGCCCGGCACGCGCCGGCAAGCGATGTGCCGCTGAGCGCCATGCAGGAGGCGCACCTGCGCGGCTTTTCGCGATACGCCGCCCGGGGCCTAGACTATGCCCGGCTGGTCATCGGGTGCGGCGACGAACCGGGCCGGTGCGACGTCCGCGCGATGAATTACGTCATCAATGCACACCTGCGCCGGCACAAGACGTATCACAGTTGGTTCGCGTACGAAGACGCGGAACGCATTGTGCGCCACACCATCCAAGATCCCGCCGATATCGAGTTCGTTCCGATCCGGCATGACGCGATGACACCCAACGAGTGGCGCCAGTTCGTGCTGTCCACCCCGGACCCGGTGCAATGGGACTGCTTCAGGTTCGGCATCATCCAGCGCGCGGACCACTTCAGCTTCTTTGCGATCGTCGACCACGTGCACTGCGATCCGACGATCATCTCGGGGCTGTACACGGAAATCTTGATGAACTACCGGGTCCTGATCACCGGCGGCGCGCTCGTCGCCTCCCCCCCGCCCGCCAGCCACGACGACTTCTGCGTGCGCGAGAAGCAACACCTGGCCGGCCTGACGTCCGCTTCCCCCGAGGTGCGGAAATGGATCGAATTCGCCGAACGGAATGGCGGAACGCTCCCGGACTTCCCGCTTCCCCTCGGTGACTTGTCGGTGTCCTCCGGTGGTGACCTCATGGTCGAACGGCTGATGGACCAGGAACAGACCGCGGCTTTCGAATCACTCTGCATCCGGGCGGCCGCGCGCATCAGCGGGGGGTTGTTCGCCTGCGTTGCTCTCGCGCAATACGAGCTAACTGGTGCGACAACGTATTACGGCCTCGCACCCATCGACAAACGCAGAACCCTGGCGGAATTCTCGACCATGGGCTGGTTCACCGGCGTGGTCCCGTTCACCGTCCCCGTCGACCCGACATCGTTTGCAGAGACCGCGCGTGCCGCGCAGGCATCCTTCGACTCGAATCTGGATCTCGCGAATGTGTCGTTCAACGACGTGCTGAAGTTGGCGCCCTGGCTCAGACCGTGGGGGCCGAATTGCACCATGGTCAACTACATGGATGCCGGCCTGCCGCCGTTCTCTGCCACCGTCTCCTCCCACATGAAGAACGCGAATCTCAAAATCTACTGCGATCCAAGGGATCCGGCGCACCTGTACATCTCGGTGATCCGTCTCTTCGATGCGGTATCGATATGGGTGAATTTCCCCAACAACCCGGTGGCCAGGGACTCCGTCATCCGATTTCTGAACGCGTTGCAAGGCGTGTTCAAGCGAGTCTTGGAAGGCCCCGGCTCGAATGCGCCGACCAAAACCACGGACCTCGCCTACGCGGACGACGACTGACGGAGCCGGTAGCAGCGATGAAGGTTGTCTTGGCCGCCCACGGAACTCGCGGTGACGTCGAGCCCTGCGCCGCCGCCGGCCTCGAGCTGATGCGGCGCGGGCACGAAGTGCGTATGGCGGTGCCGCCCAACCTGATCGGCCTCGTGGAGGCCGCCGGGCTGCCTGCGGTCGCCTACGGGCCGGATTCGCAGGAGCAGGTGAACGCGCTCGCGGACTTCCACCACCGCGCCTTCAAGCCGCAGAATCCGCTCAGCTTGGTCCGCTCGGGCAGGGAGCTCTTCATCGAGGGCTGGGCGCAGATGGGCACGACGCTGACTTCGGTGGCGGACGGCGCAGACCTGCTGGTAACCGGCCAGACCTACCACGGGGTCGTCGCCAATGTGGCTGAGTACTACGACATCCCAGTGGCGACACTGCACCACATGCCGATCTGCGTCAATGGCCAGCTGGCCCTTCCGTCGGTACCATCGCCGGCCCCCCTGGTCCGCACCGCGTTGAGGACGGCGTGGTGGCTGTACTGGCGCATCACCAAGGAGGTCGACGACGAGCAACGCCGTCAACTGGGCCTTCCGCGGGCCGCCGCCCCGGCGGCGAAGCGAATGGCGCATCGCGGATCGCTCGAAATCCAGGCCTACGACCGAGCCTGTTTTCCGGGCCTGGCGAAGGAATGGGATGGCCGGCGCCCGTTCGTCGGTGCGCTCACGATGGATCTACCGACCTGTGACGACGGTGAGGCGGCCGCCTGGGCTACCGCTGGAACGCCCCCCGTCTACTTCGGGTTTGGCAGCACACCGGTCCGATCCCCTGCCGACACGATCGCCATGATCGCCGCCGCCTGCACGCAGCTTGGCGAACGGGCCTTGGTCTATTCGGGCGAGGGCGCCCCACACCGTACTTCACAATCCGACCGAATAAAGCTCGTCGGCCCGCTGAATTACGCGGCCACGCTTCCAC
Organism: Mycobacterium sp. E3298; assembly: GCF_001666895.1. Taxonomy (NCBI): domain Bacteria; kingdom Bacillati; phylum Actinomycetota; class Actinomycetes; order Mycobacteriales; family Mycobacteriaceae; genus Mycobacterium; species Mycobacterium sp. E3298. Next base: position 39,576 of record NZ_LZJB01000072.1, on the reverse strand, counting down.
TCTGCCGCGCCATGGTCCACCACGGTGGCGGGGGCACCACGGCCGCCGGCCTGCGAGCCGGAATCCCGATGCTGATCCTCTGGGATGTGGCCGAGCAGCCGCTGTGGGCCGCGCAGGTCAGCCGGATGCGAGTTGGCCGCGCCCAGCGGTTGGTGAGCACCACCGTGGAGTCACTCGCCCGGCATCTCCGCGAGATCCTCGCGCCGCACTACGCCGGCCGAGCCCGTGAATTCGCCGCCCAGATGACCAAGCCCGCCGAAAGTGTCACCGCGGCAGCGGATCTCTTGGAGAAGGTCGCCGTCGGGGAGCGTGCTTGATGATGTGGGGAACGGTGCTGCCGATCGCAGTTTGGCTGTCGCTGGACCCGACGCGACTGGTCATCGGCGGAATCTTGATGTCACGCCCCCGGCCCCGGCACAACCTCCTCGCCTACTGGTGGGGCGGCCTCACAGCGGGCGTAGCCCCGGGCGTCGGCGCCTTCGTACTCCTGCGGGATTCGCCAGCGACGGTTATGGAAGACGCGAGGTCCACGGTCGTGCGCTTCACGGGCGGGTACTTCCAAATCGCGATCGGCGTGCTTGCCCTGGCGATCGCGACCGGAGTGTGGGCGTACCGCGGCGCCCCACCGTCCCGAGCCCCGCAGCCGCCCCGACCGACCGCGGCCGCCCGGCTGACGGCCCGCGTCCGCCGCGCGTTGCAAGGCGGGAACCCGTGGGTGGCGTTTGGGATTGGACTGGTGACGACCATGCCACTCGCCGATTATCTCGTGGTGCTCACCATCATTGTCTCCTCGAGAGCAGCGATCGGCGCTCAGCTCGGCGCGGTCGTGATCTTCACGATCGTGGTCCTCGTCCTGGTAGAGGTCCCCCTCGTCAGCTATCTTCTCGCGCCGGCGCAGACCCAGCTGGCGATGGTGCAGCTGCAAAGGTGGTTTGCCATTCACCGTCGCCGGCTTCTGATCGCCGCACCCGCTCTCGCCGGGATCATGCTGGTGGCCTCGGGCGTAAGCAGCCTCTGAGCGGTCGATGTCGTTCAGTTCGAACCGCGCGGCCCTCGCCGAGCAGATCCCATGCGCCCGTTCATCCGCCCGGCGCCGGGCCGGGCGTAGCCGCTCATCAGGGACGGCGCTCTCCGGCCGAGCCTGTCCACGTTCGACTGGATGAGCTGGAAGGGATAGTCGGTGTGTCGCTCGATGACGTCGCGCAGGTCCGCCATGGACGCGTGCCACGGCATGTCGTAGCGGGCCAGGTTCGCCTTGAGGAACGGAAACCGGAAGTCCTTGATGAGGCCATCCCAAAAGTGCAGGGTGCCGTTGTTGCGAGCAGAGCGTCTGGTGGCCCACGGGCGGGCCGATGGGCGGCCGTAGGTGAGTTCGATGGCGGCGGCGGAGACGAACGGGTTGAGGCTGAGTCCGGCTCCACGGGCGCGGGCGGATATGCCGATCTCGTATCGCCAGATGACCATCCCCTTGTGGACCACGTACTGGAAGCCATCCCAGAAGTCTTCGAGGAACGTGCGGGTGTGCGAGTCGAGATCCCAGACGAGAAAGAAAGATTGGAGATGCGGAACCAATTGGGTGTTCTCGACAGCGCCGTACATGTCGGCGCCGTGAAACGAACTCCACATGTCTTCCAGGGGAAAGAGCGGACCGAAGACGCTGTCGTTGGCGACCAGAAACCGGTCGAATTGATTGAGCGACCACCCGTGGTGCGTGAGAATGCACCACGCGAGGTGCCACGAGCCGAAATCGTAGGAAAGCGTTCGGCGGGTGTAGATGCCATCACAGAGGGAGCGGATGGAAGCCACCGACTCCGGTGTGAGAGTGGGCGAGCCGGAGACGAAGACGATGGCCGCGCCCTGCTCCCGCAAGGCTTTCAGGTAATAGGCGACGTACGGATCGACGACGCCCTGCGGGTCAAAGTGCGCAAACAGAGCAAGCGTGCGGCGGCCGGGTGGAGGATCCGGCGGAAGCTCCAGGTGGGTTTCGCATAGGAAGCGGAAAGCGTTGCCGCTGCGGCGGTAACGCGCCGCGGCCGAAGCGCGCTCGCTTTCGGTGCGCAGCATCTCCGAGAATTTCATCACGTCCCCGTGGCGTCCGTGAGTGCTCAGTCGGCGTGAACGGCCGGCCCTCGGCGCTGCGCATCCAACCGGGCGAACTGATTCTGTCGATACCGCTCGACACAGGCCGCCCGACGGACCTTGCCGCTGGTGGTGATGGGGATCGAACCGGGCGCTACCACAACGAGATCGGCGATGCTCAACCCGTGGACGGTGGATATCGCGGAAGTGACCTTGCGCCGGACGAGATCGAAAGCCTCCTGGCCGGAATCGTCGCGGCTCTTCAACTCGATGATGGCGACGAGTTTCTCCGTGCCCTCGTCCGGAACGGCGATGGCTGCACAACGCCCCGGCGCGATGCTTTGGATCGTTGCCTCGAGGTCGTCGGGAGAGTGGTTGCGTCCGTACACGATCAATAGATCCTTGATCCGGCCGATGATGAACAGTTCGCCGTCGGCGAAGAAGCCCATGTCACCGGTACGCAGCCACGGTCCCTCCGGCGTGCCGGCCGACGGATCGACAAGCGTTGCGCCGAACGTCGTTTCAGACGCTTGTGGGTTCTGCCAGTAGCCGGAAGCGACGTTGTCGCCTTGCACCCAGATTTCGCCGGTTATTCCGGCCGGACATTCGATTCTCGTCTCCGGATCTACGATGCGCACGAGGGGTGAGCGCGCCGCGCCGTAACTAATCAGTGCTGTACCGCCCCCGCCCGCACACCGCTTCGCGCGGCCGGCGGTCAGTTCTTCGGAGTCGAAATGCGCGACTCGTGGTGATTGACCCGCCTCGCGGGTGGCGATGTACAACGTCGCCTCCGCCATTCCGTATGAGGGCCGCAACACCCGGTCCTGGAGGCCGAAGGTGGCGAATCGCTCGGTGAAGCGCCGCAGCGTCGCGGGCTGGACTCGCTCACTGCCGTTGAGGATGCTGAGCACGTTGCCGAGATCAAGCCCTGCCAGGTCGTCGTCGGAGGCCTTTCTTGCGGCTAGTTCGAAGGCGAAGTTGGGTCCTGCCGAAAGTGCGTGACTGTTGCCGGCCAGCAGTTGAATCCACCGGGCCGGCCGCTGCAGGAACGCCACTGGAGTCGTGAGTACGGTGTGGAATCCCGTGAGCACCGGAAAGATGATTCCGAGATGCAACCCCATGTCGTGGTAGAAGGGCAGCCAGGACACCACGGTGGTGTCCGGTGGCGCAACGCCGCCGTGGTCGCCGAAGAAGGCGGCGTTGATCTGCTCGAAATTGGCCAGGATGTTCCTGTCGGAGACCATCACTCCGACGGGGGTGCGCGTCGACCCGGACGTGTATTGCAGATAGACGGTGTCGATCCCGCTGCCGACCCGGCCGCGCGGCCCGGCCCTCGAGCCCGAAGCCAGCGAATCAACCGCGACGATCGACGGAACGGATCTCCCGGCCCCCGACTCGACGTACCGGGCGGCATCGCCTGCGGCGGACGATACCGTGAGAACGACGGAGGGTGCGGTGTCTTTCAGTACGGCGGCGACGCGTTCGTCGCTGGCCCCACCGAGTGGAACCGCAATCAGCCCTGCCTGTAATGCCGCAAGGAACGCGGCGATGTAGTCGAGCCCGTGCGGCGCCAGGATCACAGCGCGGTCGCCCGGCGATCCGTGAATCCTCAACTCCTGTGCGACGTCAAGCACTCGCCGGTAGAGCTGTGACCATGTCACGCTCTCGGCAATTCCGTTGCGATCGCGCTCGTAATCCATAAACGTGAACGCTGTCCGATTGGGCTGCAGACTGGCGCGTTCGCGCAGCAGTGTCGGAATGGGACACTTAAGCATGGGCGTCAGGTTACCCGGGCCATTAACACTGCGTCGGCTTTGGGCTCGAGACGATGGGCAGTTGCAACGTACGCCTATAGAAAACGTCATCAGCCGGCTGAACGGCACGCCAATCTTGGTGGCGCTGTTGGATTTGCGCTTCAAATACGGGTACCGGTTCCTCAGCCGTCTCCTCACAAGAGATGACGTCCTATTCCTCAATTACGGGTACGAGGAGGATCCGCCGATGGCCCTGCCGCTGGCGGCCTCCGACGAGCCCGACCGGTTCCCCATCCAGCTCTATCACCGCACCGCGACCCAGGTGGATCTCACCGGCAAGGATGTGCTGGAAGTCAGTTGCGGCCACGGCGGTGGGGCCTCGTATCTGATGCGGACGCTGCACCCGGCGTCTTACACGGGCCTGGATCTCAATACGGTCGGCATAGCGTTCTGCCAAAAGAGGCACCGTCTGCCCGGCCTGAACTTCGTGCAGGGTAACGCCGAAAGCCTGCCCTTTCCCGAGGGGTCCTTCGACGCGGTGATCAATGTCGAAGCCGCGATCAATTACCGCGACGTGCGCCGGTTCTTCGCCGAAGTGAAACGCGTGCTGCGGCCGGGAGGGCATTTCCTGTACGCGGATATCCGCTACGCCGACGAGATCGCCTCCTGGGAAGCGGACCTCGCCGGCATCGCGATGCGCCGGATTTCAGCGACAACGATCAACGCGGAAGTCATGCGCGGGCTCGAGCAGAATCGGTTGTTCGACCAGATCACCCGGCGTCTGCCCAGCGTCCCATTCGTACGCGGCATCGCCGAGGACTATGCAGGGGGGCGCGGTTCGCTGATCTACCGGCGTCTGGAGAACGGCGAGGCTTCGTACCGGTTGTTCTGCTTTGCCAAGGACTGATCCGTCCGGGTCTTGAGACTTCGCGTCGGCGTCACCCCGTGTGAAGCCAACACTCCCTCGCGCCGTGCCCGACGGCCTATTCTTTGATCACCACAGCAAACGCAGGGGGCCGGATTGGCGGAGGTCGGATGACGGCCGTAGCGGCGTGCCACGCGTGTGGCACCGAGCTTCTCGAGAATGCGCGGTTCTGTCACGGGTGTGGTTCGCCGGTTGCCCAGCCCGCCGCGCATGCGGAGTACAAGCAGGTGTCGGTGCTGTTCGCCGACGTGGTGCACTCCATGGACATCGCCGCGGCCGTCGGTGCGGAGCGGTTGCGAGAAATCATGGCCGAGCTTGTCGACCGCTGCACCGACGTCGTGCAGCACTACCGGGGCACCCTGGACAACTTCACCGGTGACGGAATCATGGCGGTGTTCGGGGCGCCCGTAGCAATGGAGGACCACGCGGTTCGCGCCTGTCTGGCGGCCTTGGGGGTTCAGGAGGAGATCAAGGGGCTGGCGGGCGAGGTCCGACAGCGCGACGGTGTGGACCTGCAGTTGCGGGTGGGACTGAACTCCGGTCAGGTGATAGCGGGCGAAATCGGGTCCGGTCCGTTCCGCTACACCGCGATCGGCGAGCAAGTCGGGATGGCCCAACGGATGGAGTCTGTGGCACCGCCGGGTGGGGTGATGCTCAGCGAGTCGACCGCCCGGCTCGTCCAACACGCCACCGAGCTAGGCGATCCCGAGGAGGTGCGCTTCAAGGGCAGCGACGGCCCGGTGCTGGCCCGGCGTCTGCTGCGCATGACGGACGGGCACCGCCGAACCGGCTTGCCCCAAGGCGCATTGGTAGGGCGTGACCTCGAAGTGACAACGGCCGCAGGGCTTTTGGACCGATCGATGAGCGGTCGGGGATGTGTGGTCTGCGTTGCCGGGCCGCCGGGTATCGGCAAGACGCGACTCGCTGACGAAGTTGTCGCGATGGCCAGCCGGCGCGGTGTCGAAGTGTCCTCGGTGTACTGCGAGTCGCACACCAGCGATGTCCCCTTCCTGGTCGCGGCAGGACTGTTGCGCGAAGCCGCCCGGATCACCGAGCTCGACGACGAGGCGGCGCGAGCACAGGTGCGCGCGGGCCTCCCCGACGCCTCCGACGAGGACGTGCTGCTGCTCTATGACCTGATGGGCATTCGAGACCCCGAGACGCCGCCTCCCACGATCCATCCCGACGCGCGGCGGCGTCGGCTGACCGCTTTGATCAACTCCCTGTCGCTGAACCGCACCCAACCGGTCCTCTACGTCATCGAGGACGCGCACTGGATCGATGAGGTCAGCGACTCGATGCTGGCCGAGTTCCTCACCGTCATCCCCCAGACGCCGTCGATGGTCCTGATCACCTATCGCCCCGACTATCACGGCGCTTTGGCGAGAGTCCCTGGCACCCAAACGATCTCGCTCGCCCCTTTGAGTGATTCGGAAACCGCTGCGCTGCTCGACGAGTTGTTGGGCTCGGATCCGTCGGTCTCCGGAATCAAAGCGCTCGTCGCCGAACGGGCCGGCGGGAACCCGTTTTATGCGCAGGAGATGATTCACGAGCTCGCCGAGCGCGGCGTGCTCGAGGGCGAGCGCGGCGAATTCACCTGCAGCACAGACGTGGCCGACGTCACCGTACCGGCCAGCCTGCAGGCAACCATCGCGGCGCGGATCGATCGGTTGGATCCGGATGCCAAGCAGACGCTGAACGCCGCCGCGGTGATCGGGTCGCGGTTCACCCCCGAGTTACTCGCTGCGGTGGGCAACGCCCCTGCCCTCGACGCACTGCTCAGCGCCGCGCTGATCGATCAGGTCCGGTTCACCCCGGGTGCCGAGTTCGCCTTCCGCCACCCGCTGATACGGGCGGTGGCCTATGAATCACAACTCAAATCCGATCGCGCGGAGATGCACGGGCGGCTCGCCGCCGCTATCGAGGCCCGCGAGCCGGAATCGGCCGACCAGAATGCGGCGCTGATCGCCGAACATCTGGAAGCCGCGGGTGACCTGCGGGGTGCCTACGGCTGGCACATGCGCGCGGCCAAGTGGGCGACGTACCGCGATATCGCCGCGGCGCGTCTGAGTTGGGAGAGCGCCACGACGATCGCCGACGCATTGACTGCCGATGACCCGGACCTAGCGGCCATGTGCATTGCTCCTCGCACCATGTTGTGCGGGATCGCCTGGCGGCTGCACGTCAACAACGTCGGCGACCGGTTCGACGAGTTGCGCAAGTTGTGCAGCGCCGCGGGCGACAAGCCGTCGCTGGCCATCGCGATGGCGGGGCTGGTCGTGGACCACGCCTTCCAGGACAGGGTGGGCGAGGCGTCACGGCTGGCCTCCGAAGCCATCGCCCTGATCGAGTCCATTGGCGATCCGACCCTGACAGTGGGGCTGTCCTTCACGCCGATCCGCGCGAAGATGGCAAGCGGCGAGTGGTCAGAGATGCTGCGTTTGTCCCAGCGGGTGATCGACCTGGCCGACGGCGATCCCGCGAAGGGCAATTTTCTTTTCGGGTCGCCCCTGGCGCTTGCCTACGCGCAGCGGGCGACCGCCCGCTACGCGCTGGGCCTTGCCGGCTGGCGGGACGATCAGCGGCGGGGCCTGGCGGTGGCCCACGGCGCCGACTCGCTGTCCTACGTCACGGTCGTCAGCTACGTGTACACGGCCGCGGTACCGGCCGGCGCGCTGCGGCCGGACGATTCCGTCGTCCGCGAGATCCAGGACGCGCTGGCGATCGCCGAACGGTCCGGCGACAACCTCCAGGTAGGTGTGGCATGGCTGACCTTGGGCCTTGCGCTGCTGCACCGCGATACGGATGCCGACCGGGATCGCGGGCAGCGACTGTTGTTGGGGGTTCGCGACGTGTTCGTGCGCGGGGGCCACTTCTTGTGCGATCTACCGATGATCGATGTCTACGTGGCGCGTCAGGCGGCGCGCCGCGGGGAGCATGACGAAGCGATACCGCTGATGTCCGCCGCGGTCGACCACCTCGCCCGCGGGGGGCAGCTGCTGTCCTGGGGCATTCTGGCGACGGGGGTACTGGTGGAGACATTGCTGGACCGGGGAAGCGACCGTGACGTCGCCGACGCCGAGGCGGCAATCGAGCGGTTAGCCGCCGCACCGGCCGATGAGGGCCTGGCGATACGTGAAATCTGGCTGTACCGGATGCGCGCCCTCATGGCGCGGGCGCGAGGCGAGTCGGACGCCTACGCGTGTTTCCGAGATCGCTACCGCGACATGGCGAGGACGCTTGGCTTCGTAGGACACGCCGACTGGGCCGAGGCGATGCGGTAGGGCCGACCGCCGTCAGGGGCGCGGCTGCACGTCGACGCTGGGCGGGCGGGACTGCGGCTCTTGGGGCTTGGCGCGAACCGAGCGCCGCACCAGGCTGAACGCGACTGCGCCGCCGGCGAGGACCACAACGGCCGCTCCCGCGAGCACCAACGGGCGCCTGGTCCGACGCTGTGCGCGCCGCGCGTCCTGCAGCGCCTGAGGCAGGTTCGAAACGACCTCCTGGGCGGCGGCCAGCTCCTGCGCGAGGGTTTCCTGGGCAGCGGCGAGTTCCTTGGCGAGGCGCCCCTCTTGATATTTGTGACGAATCTGCGCCGCGGTCGACTGCGCTGACTGGGCGCTCAGGCCGACGATCCCCCGGGTGACGTCCACCGGGCCCAGCGTCGAGTAGGTCAGCCCGCGAGCGAGTCGCTCGCGCGGGGTCAGCCGGGATTCCGCCTTCGCGCTCATCTGCCGCCTTTCTGCGCCGCCGGGCAAGCCCGTCGCGGGACCGGCTCGTGGGTACTCGAACAGACTGCCAGCATAGGGATGCCGGCGGAACTGTTCTGCGCGCGCCGCCTTTTCGGTCGTCGCCCGGCTCGGGGTGACACCGGGTGCGGGCATCCCGGCGCGGAGTGGCAGACTCTCATGCCGTGACCAACAGCCCCTTTCAGACCGCTACCGCCACGCTGCACACCAACCGCGGCGACATCAAAGTCGCTCTGTTCGGAAACCACGCACCCAAGACCGTCGCCAACTTCGTTGGCCTGGCCCAGGGCACCAAGGAGTACTCGACCCAGAACGCCTCGGGTGGCTCCTCCGGTCCGTTCTACGATGGCGCGGTCTTTCACCGGGTGATTCAGGGCTTCATGATCCAGGGCGGCGACCCGACCGGAACGGGTCGCGGCGGCCCGGGCTACAAGTTCGCCGACGAGTTCCACCCCGAACTGCAATTCGACAAGCCGTATCTGCTGGCGATGGCGAACGCGGGTCCGGGCACCAACGGCTCCCAGTTCTTCATCACGGTCGGCAAGACCCCGCACCTGAACCGCCGGCACACCATCTTCGGCGAAGTCACCGACCCGGAGTCGCAGCGGGTTGTCGAGGCGATCTCGACGACGTCCACCGACAGTAACGACCGCCCCACCGAGCCGGTCGTCATCGAGTCGATCACGATCTCCTAAGCCCGGCCCTTCCCGGTCCGCTCAACGCGGGTTTCGGCCCGCGTAACCGGCGGCCGTCAGCGCGTCGAGCACCTCGAGCGGGTCCGTCCCGAGGTCCCACCGAGAGAAGAGCACCAGGCTGTCGTCGGCCGTCTCGACCTCGAGCAGCCGCACCTTGCGTGCGTAGCGGCGGAACTCGGTGATCCGGATGATCTTGATGTCGGACGGCCGTAATAACTGCGTCCGGAACCATCCCCGGAGCGCCAAGCCGTCGGCGGTAATTGCCAGCTTGGGCCGCGCGCGCCACGTCGCGCCCGCAAACAAGATCAGACCCACCGCGGCAATCCCCGTCAGAATGCGCCCCGGCGCGTCTGTGACCACGGTCACAGACGCGATAGCCATCAGCAGCCCGGCAAGGCCACAACCAGCAATTCCGGGGACACGCGGCTCCCATTGTGTTTGCTGCATGCGCCGCTCAGGCCCTCCCACCACGGCCTATGGAGTTATCCACAGACGCTATCAACAGTGGGGATAAATCACACGCGTGTGATTGGGTGGCGGCAATGTTGCTGGCGCAGTAACGGGGCAACCCAAAAATGAATTCATTCGGCCGCTGGTCGTGCTCAGTGCCAGCGCATCGTCAGCAACAAACCAGTGATCATGAAAGCGAACGCGATGGCGTAGTTCCACGGCCCCAGTTGTGCCATCCAGTTGAGCGCGGCGGGCGCCTGACTCCCGACGGCCGCCAGCTGGAAGACCATCAGCCAGACCAATCCGATCAGCATGAGACCGACGAACAAGGCGACGAACCACACGCTCGACGGCCCGACCTTCACCTTCACCGGCGTGCGGCTGACCGCGCTGACGGTGAAGTCATTCTTCTTGCGGACCTTGGACTTGGGCATGATTACCTCAACAAGACGGTGAGCGGGACGGGGTGCAACGATAACGACCGCAGCTGCACGCACAGCTTGGCTACGAGACTAACCCACCTGGCACGGCGACCAGGAAATTGGAGAGCAGATGAGCGACGGAGGCCGGTCGCCCTGGCGCTTCGGCGTCCCGGTGGTGTGCCTGCTGGCCGGATTGCTCCTGGCTGCCACGCACGGGGTGTCCGGCGGCGCCGAGATCCGCCGCAGCGACGCGCCCCGGTTGGTCGACCTGGTCCGGGAGGCCCAGGCCTCGGTGAATCACCTGAACGCCCAGCGCGACGAGCTGGCCGGCAAGATCGACGCCGCGCACGGCCGGTCCTCGGATCGGGCGTTGGCGGCAATGCTGCGCCGCTCGGCCGAGCTGGCCGCCGATGCGGGGATGAACCCGGTGCACGGCCCGGGGCTGACCGTCACCCTGGAGGACGCGCCGCGCGACGCCAACGGCCGCTTCCCGCGGGATGCGTCCCCCGACGACCTGGTGGTGCATCAGCAGGACATCGAGGCGGTGCTCAACGCCTTATGGAGCGCCGGCGCCGAGGCGATTCAGATGCAGGACCAGCGCATCATCGCCACCTCGGTCCCCCGCTGCGTCGGCAACACGCTGCTGCTCAACGGCCGGACCTACAGCCCGCCCTACACGATCACCGCGATCGGCAACGCGGCCACCATGCAGGCCGCCTTGGCCGCCGCTCCCCTGGTCACCCTGTACCGCCAGTACGTGGTCCGATTCGGGCTGGGCTACCGCGAAGAGGTCAAACCGGACGTGCAGATCGTCGGCCACACCGAGCCCGATCGGCTGCATTTCGCGCAGCCCATGGGAACCATCGGCTACTGATTTCGGCCGGACGGTAACCTGGCACGGTGCGGATCCTGGTCGTCGACAACTACGACAGCTTCGTGTTCAACCTGGTGCAGTACCTCGGCCAGCTGGGCGTCGAGGCCGAGGTGTGGCGCAACGACGACGCCAGACTCTCCGACGAGGCCGCCATCGCCCAGCGGTTCGACGGTGTGCTGCTCAGCCCCGGCCCGGGCACCCCGGAACGCGCGGGTGCGTCCATCGGACTGGTGAACGCGTGCGCCGCGGAGCGCACCCCGCTACTCGGAGTCTGCCTCGGCCACCAAGCCATCGGCGTCGCCTTCGGCGCGACCGTGGACCGGGCCCCCGAACTGCTGCACGGCAAGACCAGCAGCGTCTTTCACACCAACGCCGGTGTGCTGCAAGGACTTCCAGATCCCTTCACGGCGACCCGCTACCACTCGCTGACCATACTTCCGGAGTCGCTTCCGCCGGTGCTGGAGGTGACGGCCCGTACCCGCGGCGGCGTCATCATGGGTGTGCGCCACCGGGAGTTGCCGATCCACGGAGTCCAGTTCCATCCCGAGTCGATCCTGACCGAGGGCGGCCACCGCATGCTGGCCAACTGGCTGGCCTACTGCGGATGGGCCCGCAACGACACGCTGGTGCGCCGGCTCGAGAACGAGGTCCGGGCGGCGGTGCAGCCCTATCTCCCGGCCGATCCCGCGGCTACTGGCCGAACTTCAGCGTGATGATCCCGTCCCGGTTGCAGCCGGTGCCGGCCGGCGGGTTCTGATAGACCACCCGGTGCGACTGGGAGCCGCCCGCGTCGACGTCCGGGCCCTTGTCCAGCACGCCGGTCCAGCCCAGCGCCCGTAACCGCGGCTCGGCGTCCGTCCAGAACATGCCGCTCAGGTCGGGCATCACGAACTGGTTGCCCTTGGACACCTGCAGTTCGATCACCGAATCCACCGGAACGGTCTGACCTTTGGGCGGATTGGTGCCGATCACCTCGCCGGCGGGGCGGGTGCTGTCCACCTGTGCCTGGGTGACCTTGGTGAAGCCATAGACCGTGAGGTTCTTCTGTGCGACGTCGACGGTCTGACCGGCGACGTCCGGCACCTGCTTGGTCTCGGGGCCGGAGCCGACGATGACGGTGATCACGTTGGTGATCGCGGACGTCTGGTTGGCCGGCGGGTTGGTGCCGATCACCTTGCCCAGCAACTCGGGACTCGACGGAGAATTGGCCTGCTTGAATTTGCTGAATCCCGCGGCTTTGAGCTTGCTGACCGCGTCGGAGTAGCTCAGCGAGGAGACATCGGGCACCTCGCGCTGCTCGGGACCCGTCGAAACGTTGATCGTGATCTCGTCGCCGGCGCCGACCGTTGCGTTCGCGCCGGGATCGGTGCTGATGACATGGTCGGGCGGGATCGTAGAGTCGGGCTTCTGCAAGGTACGCGTCTTGAAGCCGCGATTCTGCAGCGCGGCAATCGCGTCGGCGGACACTTGGCCCCGCATGTCGGGGACCTGGACATCGCGGGTGGTGCCGCCGAAGGTGTTGAAGGCGATGACGACGACGATCGTCAGCACCGCCAGCGCGGCGACCGCGACGATCCACCGGCCGACCCCCCCGCCGTCGCCGTCGTCGATGCGACGAAGGGGTTGCCGGGGCAGCGGATCGGTGCGCGGCCCGGGCTGGTTGGCGCCGGAGGCGATCAGGCCGCTGCGGTCGGCGTCGGTGAGCACCTTGGGCGCCTCGGGCGGTTCGCCGTTGTGCACCCGCACCAGGTCTGCGCGCATCTCGGCCGCGGTCTGGTAGCGGTTGTCCGGGTTCTTGGCCAACGCCTTGAGCACGACCGCGTCGAGGTCGGCAGAGATGCCCTCGTGCCGCTGCGACGGCGGAATCGGGTCCTCGCGCACGTGCTGGTACGCGACCGCGACGGGCGAGTCCCCGGTGAAAGGCGGTTCGCCGGTGAGGATTTCGTAGAGCACACAGCCCAGCGAGTAGACGTCGGACCGGGCATCGACGCTGTCGCCGCGGGCCTGTTCGGGCGAGAGGTACTGCGCCGTCCCGATCACCGCCGCGGTCTGGGTGACGCTGTTGCCGCTGTCCGCGATCGCCCGCGCGATGCCGAAGTCCATCACCTTGACCGCGTTGGTGTTGCTGATCATGATGTTGGCCGGCTTGACGTCGCGGTGGATGATGCCGTTCTGGTGGCTGAAGTTCAGCGCCTGGCACGCGTCGGCGATGATCTCGATCGCCCGGCGAGGGGGTAACGGCCCGTCGGTGTGCACGATGTCGCGCAGGGTGACGCCGTCGACGTACTCCATGACGATGTAGGGCAGCGGACCCGTCGGGGTCTCCGCCTCGCCGGTGTCGTACACCGCGACGATGGACGGGTGGTTGAGCGCGGCGGCGTTCTGGGCCTCGCGACGGAACCGGAGATAGAAGCTGGGATCGCGGGCCAGGTCGGCGCGCAGCACTTTGACCGCTACATCGCGGTGTAACCGGACGTCGCGGGCCAGGTGAACCTCGGACATACCCCCGAAGCCGAGGATTTCGCCCAGTTCATAGCGGTCAGACAGGTGCTGAGGGGTGGTCATCGTGGTATCTCGTGTCGGGCCGGTGACGCGCTGGGCGTCAGTGGTTCAACCCGCCCGTATTCGGCCGGCCCTCGTTGCAGTCCAGAATTACCTATCGTCCCGCGATCCGTCCAATTCAGCCGCAGCACGGGGCCGGACGCGGCACCGCTCGGGGTGTTGGTGGCCGGCGGCGCCGGCGGAGTCCCGGTGTCGGTGACCGTCGGCGGCGGCGGTGCCTGCTGGGTATCGGCGCGGGAATTGATGACGATGAGCACGGCGATGATGATCGCCAGCGCCCCCAGCACTCCGGCGGCCCACAACAACGCGCGCTGGCCCGACGAGAAGGTGCGCCGGGCCGGGGGTGGCCGATGGCCCCCGGTGGCGGGCCGGGATCGGCGCGGCGCCGCGGCCCGGGTGCTGGACACAGCGGCCGCCCTGGTGGTCGGGCTCGACGGAATGGCCGCCGGCGACGCCCGCCCGGGCGGGGGCGACTGGCTGGGGCGCGGCGGCCGGCGGCCGGCCCGCACCGCCGCAACGGCATCGGCGAACGGCCCGCCGCTGCGGTAGCGCATCGCCGGGTTCTTGACCAGCGTGATCTCGATCAGCTCGCGCACGTTGGGCGGCAGCTCCGCGGGCAGCGGCGGCGGGGGCTCCTTGATGTGCTTCATCGCCACCGTCAGGGCACCGTCACCGGTGAACGGCCGCTTCCCCGAGACGACCTCGTAGCCGACGACTCCCAGCGAGTACACGTCGCTGGCGGGAGTCGCGTCATGACCCAGGGCCTGCTCGGGGGCGATGTACTGGGCGGTTCCCATCACCATCCCCGTCTGCGTGACGGGCGCGGCGTCGACGGCCTTGGCGATACCGAAGTCGGTGATCTTCACCTGGCCCGTCGGCGTGATCAGGATGTTTCCCGGCTTGACGTCGCGGTGCACCAGACCGGCCGCGTGCGCGACCTGCAGCGCACGACCGGTCTGTTCGAGCATGTCCAGCGCGTGCCGCAACGACAGCCGGCCGGTGCGCTTGAGCACCGAGTTCAGCGGCTCGCCGTTGACCAGCTCCATCACCAGGTAGGCGGTGCGGCCCTCCCCGTCCAGCTGGCTCTCGCCATAGTCGTGGACCTGGGCGATGCCGGGGTGGTTGAGCATCGCGGTGGTGCGCGCCTCGGCGCGGAACCGCTCGATGAATTCCGGATCCTGGGAGAACTCCTGCTTGAGCACCTTGACCGCCACGCGCCGGCCGAGCCGACTGTCCACCGCCTCCCACACTTGGCCCATGCCGCCGGTGGCGATCAGGCGCTGCAGGCGGTATCTGCCAGACAGCGTCACACCAACTCGCGGGCTCATGGTCCTCCCTGTAGCGCGGCTTGGATCACAGCCCGTCCGATCGGCGCGGCGAGTGCACCTCCCGTCGCGGACAGGCGGTCGCCGCCATTCTCCACCAACACTGCCACGGCGACTCTCGGCGTCTGCGCGGGCGCGAAGGCGATGTACCACGCGTGCGGCGGCGTATTACGCGGATCGGTGCCATGCTCTGCGGTACCAGTCTTCGATGCGATCTGCACGCCGGGAATGGCCCCTTTCTGCTGTGCGACCTTCTCGGCGCCGACCATCAGCTCTGTTAGCTTAGCGGCGACCTGGGGCGACACCGCGCGGCGCTGCTGATAGGGAACGGTGGTGCTGATGTTGGCCAGATCGGGCCCTTTGAGGCTGTCGATCAGGTAAGGCTGCAGCTGTACCCCGCCGTTCGCGATGGTCGCGGCGATCTCGGCGTTCTCCAGCGGTGTCAGCGCGACATCCTTCTGGCCGATGCTGGACATGCCCAGGGCGGCGGCGTCCGGGATGATTCCGACGGTCGATTCGGCGACCTGCAGCGGGATGACGCTCGGCGTGGAGTCCAGGCCGAACGCGCGCGCCATGCTGCGCAACGCGTCGGCGCCGGTGTGCATGCCGAGTTGCACGAAGGCGGTGTTGCACGACAGGGCGAACGCTTGCTTGAGCGACACCGTGGCCTCGCTGCCGCAGGGCTGGCCGCCATAGTTCTCCAACGTCGCGGTGCTGTCGGGCAGAGCGATTGACGGAGCGGCGGTGAGCTGTTCGGCGTCGGTCGCCCCGGCCTCAAGCGCCGCCGCGGTGGTGACGACTTTGAAAGTGGAACCGGGCGGATAGGTCTCCGAGATGGCGCGGTTGGTCAGCGGGTTGTCGGGGTCGTCGCGCAGCCGCTGCCATGCTTGCGCCTGCACTTGAGGATCGTGCGACGCGAGCAGGTTGGGGTCATACGACGGCGATGACACCATGGCCAGGATCTTGCCGGTGGACGGTTCGAGGGCGACCACGGCGCCCTTGCACGGCGGCCCGCCGCAGCCCTGCTGCATTGCGTCCCACCCCGCTTGCTGGACCCGCGGCCGGATTGTGGTGTCGACGTTGCCGCCCCGGGGGTCGCGGCCGGTGAAGAAATCGGCCAGGCGGCGGCCGAACAGCCGCTCGTCGGATCCGTTCAGCAGCGCATCCTCGGCGCGCTCCAAGCCGGTGCTCGAATAGCGCAGGGAGTAGAAGCCGGTGATCGGCGCGTACACCGACGGGTTGGGATACACCCGCAGGAAGCGGAACCGGCTGTCGGTGGCCACCGAGTAGGCCAGCAGTTGGCCGCCGGCGATGATCTGCCCGCGTTGGCGCGAGTACTCGTCCAACAGCACGCGCTGATTGCGCGGGTCGGCGCGCAGCGAGTCGGCGGCGAACACCTGCGTCATGGTGGCGTTGAGCAGCAACAGAACGATCAACGCCATGACGGTGACCGAGATGCGGCGCAGAGAGGTGTTCATACCTTCTCGATCACCTCGGTCTTCGCCGCCGCGATCGGGGAATCCTTGCGGTCGCGTCCGCGCAGGGGGTGGCGGGCGCTGTTGGAGATGCGAGCCAGGATCGCCAGCAGTATGTAGTTCGCCAGGAGCGACGATCCGCCGTAGGACATCCACGGTGTGGTCAGGCCCGTCAGCGGGATGAGTTGGGTGACGCCGCCGACGACGATGAACAGCTGGATGGCCAGGGTGGAGGCCAGGCCCGCGGCCAGTAACTTGCCGAAGCTGTCTCGCGTCGCGATCGCGGTGCGCATGCCGCGGATGATGACGATGGTGTAGAGCATCAAGATGCTGGCGAGCCCGACGAGCCCGAGCTCTTCACCGAATGCGGCGATGATGAAGTCGGTCGACGCGGCCGGCACGGTGTCCGGCTGACCGTTGCCGAGCCCGGTGCCGAAGATTCCACCCGTGGCGAAGCTGAACAGCGACTGCACGATCTGGTAGCCGTTGCCGTCGGGGTCGGAAAACGGGTCCCACCACATCTGCACGCGGACCCGGACGTGGGCGAAGATGAAGTAGGCGATGACGCTGCCCACTGCGAACAGCACCAGGCCGATCAGCACCCAGCTGATCCGTTGCGTCGCAAGGTAAACCACCACCAGGAACGACGCGTAAAGCAACAACGAGGTGCCGAGGTCCTTCTCGAAGACCATCACACCGATCGAGGCCACCCAGGCGCCCAGCAGCGGCGCGAGGTCTCGCGGGCGCGGCAGGGTTAGACCCATGAAATGCTTTCCTACGCTGGTGAATAGCCCCCGCTTGGCGATCAACACGGCGGAAAAGAAGATCAGCAACAGGATTTTGGAGAATTCGGCGGGCTGAATGGAAAAGCCGGGGAGGCGGATCCAGATCTTTGCGCCGTTCTGTTCGGACAGCGAAGCCGGCAGGAGCGCGGGAATCACCAACAGCACCAGGCCGGTGATGCCGCATATATAGCCATAGCGAGCCAACTGTCGATGGTCTTTGAGAAACGTGACCACGAGCGCGAACGTGACCACGCCGACCACCGTCCACATCAACTGCTGGGTGGCGCTGGGATGATTGCGGCCGCTTGTCTGGCTGTTGACGAGGTCGAGCCGATGGATCATCACCAGCCCAAGTCCATTGAGCAGAGCCACAATTGGCAACAGCAGCGGATCGGTATATGGGGCGAACCGTCTGATGGCCAGGTGCGCGGAGCCGAACACGAGCAGGAATATCAGCCCGTAGCTGATGACGTTCCAGCGCAAGACACGGTCCTGGTTTGCCTCGACGATCAATAACGCCGCGACGGTGATCGCTGCGGCGAAGCACAGCAGCAGCAGCTCGGCGTTGCGACGGGTGGGCAGCGGAGGCGTGACCGCGACGGGCGGCTGGAGTTGGGTCGTCATGCCACCGTCCGGCAGTCGATGCCCGGTTGAAGTGGAGGCGCTGGAAGCGCGGTGACCGTCTGAGATGTGGTCGTGGGGCCCGCCTGCGACGAGGGCGCGGGGCCGCTTGTGGCACTGGTAGGAGCTGGGGTGCTGGAGCCGGGAGGGGCGGTGGTCGGTGGCGTGGTCGGTGCTGGAGATGTCGCGACACTGGACTCGGGGGTGCCGCTCCCGGGGGCCGGCTGCCCCGGCGGTGACGTGGCGCGCGGGGACGGGCAGGTGGGCAGCAGGTATTCGGCGAGCAGTTGACGCAGCTGTGACTCGGCTTGATCCAGGCTGCCGCCCGGCAGTCCGGTCTGAACCTGGACCTGGCCGGGACGGCGCAAGTCCCGCAACGTCATCAGCTGACAGTTCGAGTGGTCGGATTGGCCGTAGCTGATCAGGGAGAGTTCGTTGCGCGCGGTCAGGCAGCCCACCAGATACGGCTGCTGCAGGGGCACGCCGAGCAAGGACCCTTGGATTCCGCGGACGATCGAAACTTTGCCGTCGTACTCGGTGACGTAATAGTTGCGCTGAATCACCCACCATCCGATGGCCAGTCCGGAAAGGGCGAACAGCACCGCCAGCGTCACCACGAAGAACATCCGCCGACGGGGCCACCGCGGCCGGCTCGGCGTTTCCGGTTGCGGCGCAACCCGTTTCGCTGCCTCTTCGCGCGGTCTGATCGCCGAGGCGCGGCCCGCGGAGGTGTTGGGCAACGTCATCTGGTCGTCGTCCCCGGAAACAGCTCCAGCAAGGATCGGCTGGGTCTGGCCGTAGTCGTAGTCGACGACGTCGGCCACCACCACGGTCACGTTGTCCGGCCCGCCGCCGCGCAGCGCCAACTCGATGAGGCGGTAGGCGGCTTCGGCGACGTCGGGAATCTGCAGCGCCTCGAGGATGGTCTCGTCGCTTACCGGGTCGCTGAGCCCGTCGGAGCAGAGCAGGTAGCGGTCACCGGCGCGCGCCTCGCGCATGGTCAACGTGGGCTCGACCTCGTGACCGGTCAGCGCGCGCATGATCAGCGACCGCTGCGGGTGGCTGTGCGCCTCTTCCCGGGTGATCCGCCCTTCGTCGACCAGGGTTTGGACGAACGTGTCGTCCTTGGTGATCTGCGTCAGTTCGCCGTCACGCAGCAGATAGCCGCGCGAGTCGCCGATGTGCACCAACCCGATTCGGTCGCCCGCGAACAATATTGCGGTGAGCGTGGTGCCCATCCCCTCGAGCTCGGGCTCGGCCTCCACTTGCGCCGCGATGGCCGCGTTGCCCGAGCGCACCGCGGCGTCGAGCTTGGCCAGCAGGTCGCCGCCGGGCTCATCGTCGTCGAGGTGGGCCAGTGCGGCGATCACCAACTGGGAGGCCACCTCGCCGGCGGCGTGACCGCCCATCCCGTCGGCCAGCGCGAGGAGCCGCGCGCCGGCGTATACGGAGTCTTCGTTGTTGGAGCGCACCAGGCCGCGGTCGCTGCGCGCGGCATATCGCAGGACCAGGGTCACGGGCGCAACTCGATCGCCGTTTTGCCGATCCGAATCGGCGTCCCTATCGGAACTCGTACCGCAGTCGTCACCTTTGCCCTGTCAAGGTAAGTGCCGTTGGTCGATCCTAGATCCTCGACGTACCATTCCGAACCGCGCTGCGATAGGCGGGCGTGCCGCGTCGAGGCGTAATCGTCGGTCAGCACGAGCGTCGAGTCGTCAGCTCTTCCGATCAACACCGGCTGCCCGCTGAGTGTGATGCGCGCCCCCGCCAACGCGCCCTCGGTGACCACCAGGTAGCGCGCCGCGTGCCTGCGTTGCCGCGAGGGCAGCAGGGTGCTGCGCAGCGCCAAGCCGCGGCGCACCATGACGGCCCCGGTGGGCGCGTAGATATCGGTCCGCAGAATTCGCAACACGGACCAGATGAATACCCATAACAACATTAGAAATCCGGCGCGCGTCAGCTGCAGTACGAGTCCCTGCATCTGGCGTCCTTTCCGTCCTGGCCCCGAAATCCAGCGTCCCCCTGGCGCCCGTGACCCCGAGCACATCGGCAACGTCACGATACTTGGACGGCGGTCGACGCGGGGCGAAGCACGGCAGCGTTGAGCCCAGCGGGTTTAGTGGATCCGGACGATGATCTCCGAATGACCCAGGCGGATCACGTCGCCGTCCGCCAACTGCCATTCCTGAACCGGCGCGTTGTTGACGGTGGTGCCGTTGGTGGAGTTCAAGTCCGACAGGAGCGCCACCTGCCCGTCCCAGCGGATCTCGAGGTGACGCCGGGAGACGCCGGTGTCGGGCAACCGGAACTGCGCGTCTTGTCCACGGCCCACGATGTTGGAACCCTCACGCAGCTGGTAGGTGCGGCCGCTGCCGTCGTCGAGCTGCAGGGTGACCGTCGTTCCGGCCGCGCCGTAACCGCCGGCGCCGTAAGCGCCGTAGCCGCCGGCCTGCTGGCCGTAGTCCGCCGGCTGCCCGTAGTCGGCGGGCTGGCCGTACTCGCTCGGCTGGGCGTAATCGGCTTGCTGGCCGTACTCGTAGTCGCGGTGGGCGGTCTCGGGGTATCCGCCGGCCTGACCGGGGTATCCCCCGGCCGGCACGTTCTCGGCATACTGCGTGTAGTCGCCGGCCCCGTACTCCTGCCGGCCGTAGCCGCCGCCCTGTTGGTAGCCCTGCTCGTAGCCGCCGCCTTGCTCGTAGCCGCCGCCTTGCTCATAGCCGGCGCCCTGCTCCGGATAGGCCTGCCGCTGCTCGGGCGGAGCGTAGCCCTCGTCTTGGCGGGCCGGCCCGCGGCCGTAATCGCCGTAGCCGCCATAACCCTGCTGGCCTCCCCCGGGCGGCGGGGCGTAGCCGCCGCCCTGACGGTAGCCCTGGTCGTAGCCTTGGCCGCCGTATCCCGTGGGCGCGGGAGGACGCTGCTCATACTGCGGCGGGGGGCCGCCCTGAGCTTGGTCGGGATAGCCGCCGCCGGGGCCTTGGTAGCCGCGCTGGTCGGGGTAGCCCCCTTGATCTTGGTAGCCGCGCTGGTCGGGATAGCCGCCGCCGGGGCCTTGGTAGCCGCGCTGATCGGGGTAGCCGCCCTGACCTTGGTAGCCGCCCTGCTCCGGATAGCCGCCCTGCTCGGGGTGGCGTGGCGGCGGGTAGCCCTGCTGCGGCGGGTAGCCGCCCTGCTCGGGCGGGTACCCCGCGCGCGGGTCAGGGCCGCCCTGCGGCTGGTCACCGGCGCGCGCGTCGTCCTGCGGGCGCGCGTAGCGCTCGTCGTAGTACTCGTCGCCAGGCCGCCCCGGCCCCGGAGGGCGGTAGCTCGAATCGTCAGTCATTGGTGCTACTCCTCGTTCTGCGCCGAACGCACTATTTGATTGTGGCGGGACGGGATCGTGGACCGTCGGGCGGGGCTGCACATCGGGATTGACAGCACCGCGGGCGCGGTACTGCCCGGTACGCAAATCCGACGACCGCTCGAACCGGACGACCACATCACCATACGTTTCCCACCCCTGTTCATGGATGTAGTCGACCAAGTACCTACCGAAAGCACCCGACGTGAGATCAGGGTCGGCGCCCACCTTCTCGAAGTCGTGCCTACCGAGGGTAATGATGTATTCGTTGGGGGCCAAAAGCCGATTGCCGTGGAGTTTCTGGACGCCGTCGCGGGCTTCGCGGCGCAGGAGCGCCTCGACTTCCTGCGGAACGATCGATCCGCCGAAGACGCGGGCGAACGCGTTGTCGACGGTGGCCTCGAGCTTGCGCTCGATCCGCGCGGCCAACCCTCGTTGGCTACTCATGCTCCGCCGTTCGCATGCACTTGCCGCAGCATGCCGCTGGCGCGCGGCAAACGATTCGGCGCGTGTCCCTCACCCCAGCATGTTATCGGGACAGCGCGACGGCGCGGCACCGTCGAAACTCTGAGAACTTGGTCGGCCCTGCTCAGACGCGTTGTCTCCCAGCGCCCCACGGCGTCCGGGCCCGACCAGGCGGGTTGGGGGACGCGGCCATTAGAGTGGTATGGTCCATCGGTTGTTTTTCCGGGCGAGTGGCGGAATGGCAGACGCGCTGGCTTCAGGTGCCAGTGTCCTTCGGGACGTGGGGGTTCAAGTCCCCCTTCGCCCACATTTGAGCGGTTCTCCGAACCGATGCGCTGAGGTCACGGACTCGAGGAGTTCGTGGCCTTCGTGTTTTCCGCCATGTTGTGCCGAGCCCTGCGCTTGGCCGCGGCAGTGAATTGACGTCTGCTATCGCGTTAGTAGCGTAATTGCCAGCTCAGGAGGGGTGGCAATGGTCGTCGCGGCGTGTGGCGCTGCGCAGCTACGGGTGATGCGATGCAGCTGCGCTACATAAGCATTGCGGCGCTGATCGCCGAGGCCGGCGGTGATCCGTGGGCAATCAACGGAAGCTTGCAAGCCGGTAGGCCCGGGGAGATCTCCTCGCTCGCCGAGGCCTTCCACCGAGCGGGCCGATGCACCGACGAGGCCCAGCACGCCTTCGAGCAAGCGCGCAACCGCTTCGACGCCGCATGGAATCGCCAGGGCGGCGGCGGCAATCCGATCACCGACTCCGCCGATGTGCAACGGGTGACGCAGTCGCTTGGTGCCCAGTCGCTTCAGCTGCCCAAGATCGGCGTCGACCTGGAAAGTATCGCGGCCTCCTTAGCCGAGGCGCAGAAGGCCGCGGCGGGACAGATCGCGACCCTCGAGAACCAGTTGCAAACACTCGACGACTTGATCGGGCAGGCCGTCGCAATGGAACGATCCGGCAACCTGAGCGCGGAGGACCGGCACACCCTCGATGCCCTCATCCGCAATTGCGAGAGGGATGCCATCGATGACACCAAAGCCGCACTGGCACAGCTCAATTCGATACGGAATGGCTACTCCGATGGCTTGCGGAACTCACTGACCAACCTACGAATCGAGGGCTATGATCCGGCTCGCCTTCACGATCTCGACGCCGACGGCTCACCGAAGCCAACTGAGGCCCAGCTGCAGGCGCTGGCCGACCTGCGCCGGAGCACCGACGAGGCGGTGGTGGATCAAATGGGCAAGGTGCGTGCCGCGCAGGATGCCCTGAACAAGGCGATGGCCGACCTCTATACGCACGGCCCGGGGTCGCCCGAGGGCGAGGCCGCGAGCGGGAGGCTGCCCAAGCTCAGGGAGGACCTCGCTCACGCGCTCGACGACCTGGGCAAGATCCCCGACTACAGGGACGTCGACCCCGCGTCGATCACGATCGCTCCCGACGGTCATTTCATGTTCACCCACACCGTGGATGGACAGCCGGTGCAGGTCTACGGGCAACTCAAGGACGGCACGGGTGAGTTCTTCGATCAGGCCATGGGCACGTCCTACGCCTTCAGCGGTGGCAAGTTGACCGGCATGCGCACGCTGGATCCCGGGAAGGTGGTAGCCACCCCTGAGCCGTTGTGGAGCGCGATCACCACCGCGGTCGGCGGCGGCGCTGTGCTGAAGGCGGGCGGTCAGGTGGCCTGGCAGGGGCTGAAGACGCTTTTCACTCGCGAAGCGATTGAGGGCGTGACCGGCGAAAATGTTTTTCCTCGCGCATTGGTCGGTGCGGAGGAGCGCGCGGCAAGTGCCGAAGAGGACCTGAGCCCGCATGGCTCGCCAACTTCCGGCGTGAGCGGGGAACCGGTGCCGGGCACCCACCCCGGTCCCGCGCCCGTGGTGGAGCACACGCCGCACCCGGGGGGTGGTGGCGGAGGTGAGCTTCCGCCCGATGCCGGACCTCCGGCGGGACCGCATGTGCCGGTAGCACCGGACGGTGCCCCACCGGTCGTGATCGACCCAGCCCACCCGGAGTTCACCCTCCACAACCCCCTCGACTACATGACGCCGGAGTTGCGGGCGCTGTCTGAGCAACACCTGACCGGGAGCGGCGAAACGGTCCTTGGGCCGTACAGGAATCCTTTGGGCGGCCCCTCCTATATCGAGCTCGCGCAACAACGTGGCGCCAGCTACTTCGACATTGGGGATGCATGGGACGCTGCCACGCCCGTTGAGCGATTTGCCGCCAACCAACATGTGCTCGACATTGCAATTGCTAATCGAGATACGATCAAGCTGTCAGTGCCAATCGATCAGGTTCTCGACGATACTTACACTGCCGCCGAGCTCAGTTATCTGCGAGCTCACGGATACGAAGCAATCGACGGTTCAACACTAGTACCCCCCAAGGCCGGAGGCCCATGATGAAGGCGCTTTTAGAGTTCATTATGCAACACGCGGGATTCTTATACCTCAACCCTGAATACCGAATCACAAATTCCAACACCCGGGGCCTCGCTGACATCGATGCGTCGATTACGTTCACCGGTGAGTTGCTCAGGTGGGATGTCGTGAATGATCGTGGACAGATCTACTTCGCGGCGGTGCCCATGCTGCAGGGAGGTGGCGACAATTGGTTCGCGGCTTCCTTAATTCGTCAGTACCTTGAAGGCGGGGACGACACTGGCGCCGCATCACCCGTCGATCAAGCCAATTGGCTGTCGGTAAATCTGAAACGCGTAGAGCAGCTTTTCGCCGATCCGCCCACTGCTGAGCGCACAGCTGACGAGTTGATCTCGCTACGCCGGTCCAATTCGTCGAAGAAGTGGGGATGGCCGAAACCGGACACGATCTAGGCCGAGTCTCGGTAGCTGCGTATCTGTAGAAAACTCAGATCTAAGATGCCGGCTGAGATGTAAGAATCGTCCGCATAGCCCAGGGCATTGCCCTGCCAGCGTCAAGAGATGGGAAGGCGATCTCGATGTCACGGCGCGCAACCGTAGTCAGTGATTTCGGAAACAGTCAGTTGAGGAGATGTAGCTAACATCATGAAGGGCGCCGAGTAACGTGTCGAGCGTGCTTGACTCGAATCGTCCGATTGGGGCACCTTCGATGAAGGCCCTTTTCGAATTTCTTCTGGAGTACTTCGATTTCCTGTACTTAGACCCGCGCTACCGGGTCGCTGATTCAGACGTGGCGAAGCAGGCGCCCAGTGCTTCTTTGACGATAGTCGGGCCAGCATCAACATTTCAGCTCATCAACGAACGGGACCAAATAGAAATCGTGGTCGCGCCAACAAAACTCATGGATCCAGAGAACTGGTTCTGGCCTTCGCTGATCAAACAATATATTGACAACGATCCAGTAATTCGATATTTGCCTGCTTCGGATGAAGCAATCTGGATGCGTGAGAATCTCGACGCCGTCGAAAGACTCTTCTCAGACGATTCGACACTGAAAGCCACATGTGACGGGCTGTGTGCGCTGTGTCGTGCGAATGCGGAAAGGTATTGGTCAAGCTGGCGAGAGCAGCAAGGGCTTACTTAAGCGATCCGGCGCGGGCTGACGAGCGGACTGCCACCAGGAGCGCATCTGCACTGCTATTCTCCGAACCTGCTACGTCATTGCGTCGCGACCAGACTAAGAATTCACCCACCGCAAAATATCCGGCGTCACGGCGTCGGTGATGTCGTCGTACTCGGGGTGCTTCTTGAGCACGGTGCCGATCATCGAGCACACGGGAACTATGCGCTTGCCCTCGCCGCGCGCCTCGTTGAGCGCCTCTTCGACGAGGATGGTTGCCAGGCCGCGTCCGCCATACGCCGGGTCGATTTCGGTGTGGTAGAAGACGCGCTGGTCGCCGCGGTCGGCGAAGTCGGCGAGGCCGACCTGCTTGCCTTCCACGGCAATGGTGTATCGCCCCTCCTCGAGGCTGACGGTCGTCTCTGCCCCGGTCTTATCGGTGGC
Organism: Mycobacterium sp. E3298; assembly: GCF_001666895.1. Lineage (NCBI taxonomy): Bacteria > Bacillati > Actinomycetota > Actinomycetes > Mycobacteriales > Mycobacteriaceae > Mycobacterium > Mycobacterium sp. E3298. The sequence goes on along the minus strand of NZ_LZJB01000072.1, from coordinate 14,116 downwards.
CATTTGTGTCTTCCTTTCGTTGCGGTATCGGTCGAGGCCGCAGCCGGGTGGTCGGCAGCGGCGGGGCGGGCAGTCGGATGAGCGAACCCCGGTAGCCGTTGACGGCGCCAAAGCGTTCGTCGCCGGCCTCCCACAGTTGGCGGTAAGCCACGATCTCGTCGTGGCTTCGTCCCACGAAGTTCCACCACATCACCAGTTCTTCGGCGAACGGTGTCCCGCCGAGCAGTAATACCCGCGCGGGCCGCTCCCCCTCGTTGCCAAGCCGCAACGACGAGCGGCCGGGTCTGAGGTAGGCCAGTTCGGCGACAGTCAGAGCGGCTTCCTCCACTTGGACCGCACCCGAATCGCAGAGCACGCCATGCTCGAAAGCCGGATCGACGTCGAGGTCCAGGTGAGTTCCGGCGTCGAGATCGAGCTGGGCTCCCAGCAAGGGAGTGAAGGTGGGCACCGGGCTTCGGCTGCCTGTGAGGTCCCCGAGGAACACGCGAGCCGTCCCGCCCCGGAGCGGTACGGGTTTGGGGGCATAGTGATCGAAGCCCCGGTCGGTGTCGCGATCGGAATCGGGCAGCGCCACCCAGAGCTGGACACCGTGCAAGGCCGCCGCCGACGAAACCGATACCTCCGAGTGGCAGATACCGGCACCGGCGGTCATGAGATTCAACTCGCCGGGACGTACAGCCGCGTACACGCCAGCGCTGTCGTTGTGCTCCACTTCCCCACTGAACAACCAGCTGACGGTTTGTAGTCCGGTGTGCGGATGCGGGGGGACGTCCATGCGCGCGGACGCCGGGCCGTAATGGTCGATGAAGCACCAGGCGCCGATCAGCGAGCGCTGCCGTTGCGGCAGCGAGCGTCGTACGCGCATCGCCCGGGGTCCGCCCAACGGCACCTCGCGGGGGCGCAGCACCTCGGTGCCCGCGCTCGGTGCTGCAGCGCAGGCAACTTCGATCGGCGCCGGCTCGAGGTTGCTCATCGTCCACACCGACCGTACCCATACTCGCTACTTACGTGGGGGTCGGAGCACCTTCATCGCCAGCCGCATGACGGGCTCGGGCACCCGGTCCTGCATCGACAACGCGGTGTCGGCGGCGCGGGAGCGCAGCGGAGTGCCTCGACCGAAGACGCGGTTCAAAGGTCCGCCGGACGGTTCGAGCACCACGTGCAGCGGCGGAGTGCCGACGCTGGCTCCCAGCGCATTGGCGATGACCATACGCTGGATCTCACTGGTGCCCTCAAAGATGGTGTATAGCTTGGCATCCCGATACCACTTCTCCACCGGGTGATCGGTGATGTAGCCCCAGCCGCCCATGGTCTGAATGGCGCGTTCGGTGGCCTTGACAGCCACCTCGCTGGCGGCCATTTTCGACATCGACCCCTCCCCGCGTTCGAAGGGCACGTTGTTGGCGGCCATCCACGACGCTCGCCAGGTCAGCAACCGCGCCGCGTCGATCTGGGTGGCCAGCTCCGCCAGCGGGAAGGCGATGCCCTGGTTGTCGATGATCGGCGCGCCGAATGCCTCCCGCTCGGTGGCGTATGCCGTCGCGTACTCCAGCGCAGCGCGCGCGATGCCGATAGCCTGCGCGGCGACCATCGGGCGGGTCTGTTCGAAGGTGCCCAGTGTGGCGGAGCCCGACCGCTTGCCGCCCGCCACGACCTCGCGAGCCTTGGCGAGCTTGTGCTCCAGCTTCTCTTCTCCGCCAAGCAGATTGGCGCCGGGGACGCGGACGCCCTCGAACAGCAACTCGGCGGTGTGGGACGCGCGACAGCCCAGCTTGTCCAATTTACGAACGAGCTTGAGCCCGGGCGTTCCACCGGGCACGACGAACAGCGCCTGCCCGCGATGACCGAGTTCCTCGTCGACGACGGCGTTGACCACGTGCACGTCGGCGATTCCGCCGTTGCCGATCCACATCTTGTGGCCGTCGATGATCCAGTCGTCACCGTCGCGGCGAGCGTGGGTACGTAGATTCCGCACGTCGCTGCCGCCCTCGGGCTCCGAGATGGCCAGCGCCGCCAACTTGAGATCGCCTGGGGTTCCGAAGCATTCGGGTGCCCACTCCAACATCTGTTCCGGTGACGCTGCCTGGCCGATCGCCGACAAGGCCAACGCCGGCATCACGATTGCCAGCCCGATCCCGGCGCAACCCCAGAACAGCTCCTCCATGAACATCGGCAACGACAGGCCGGTCGGGTCGCCGATCAGATCGCGGTAAAACAGCGGGCTGTAGAAGCCGCGCTGGGCCGCCTCCTCCAAGACCGGCCACGGGAACTCTTGCCGTTGGTCGTAGTGGAGCGCCACGGGCCGGATCACGTCTTCGGCGAACTCGTGGGCCCGCCGGGCCAGGTCGTGCTGTGCTGCGGTCGGGGTCAGGTCGAACGTCATGGATCCCGCCTTCGGGTCGACAGACTCGGTCGTGCCGAAGCTCTACCCCGTTGGCTACGCCAGCAAACGGCCCCTGAGGACGACGGAGCTTCAGGCCGCCGAGCGAGGCCCCACCTTTGCGAGGGGCAGGTGCAGCACCACCGCGGTCACCGCAACCGCCTCGTGCTCATGATTTGCCAGCAGAGCCGCATTCTCCGGCAGCTGGCGGGAGTTGATCTCTCCGGACGCGATGCGCCGCAGGACGTCGTGGGCCTGGGCCAACTGGTCGCGCTTGCGGTACTGGCCGCCGGGAAGTTTGACGCCGGCCCAGACTCCGTACTCCTCGCGGTGCGCGATGGCGTGTTGGGCGCACCGTCGCTGCTGCGCCAACGGGCAGCGGCGCAGGCACTGGAGACGCGCCTCGACGGCCGACCGCTCATACGCGCGGGCCTTCGCCGCGCCGTCGCCACCGTCGTCGTCGGGGTAGCCGAACCACAGTTCCGGGTTGGCAGCGCACGGGTGTCCCATGTCGGTCTCCTTGGTCGAACGTGAAACGTAGGCAAAAGCGTATACACAGACGGGTGCTCCGCGCAAGAGAAACGTGACAGAAACGTATATGCGTAGCGATACGGGACCGGCTGTGTAATATCCGGCCTATGGCCGGAGCGTGCGGTGAGCCGTGAATCGGCCGGCGCGGCCATCCGCGCTTTGCGAGAGTCGCGCGACTGGTCCCTAGCCGACCTTGCCGCCGCGACCGGTGTCAGCATCATGGGGCTGAGCTTCCTGGAGCGCGGCGCCCGCAAGCCGCATAAAAGCACAGTTCAGAAGGTTGAGAATGGGCTGGGCTTGCCGCCGGGCACCTATTCTCGCCTGCTCGTGGCGGCCGATCCGGATGCGGAACTGGCGCGCCTGATGGCCGCGCAGCCGCCTGCCGCCGTACCCGCCAGGCGCAGCGGGCCCGTGGTCGTGGACCGTCACAGCGACACCGAAGTGCTGGAAGGGTATGCCGAAGCTCAGCTCGAAGCGCTCAAATCGGTCATCGATCGGTTGCCAGCGACAACATCAAACGAATATGAGACGTATATTCTGTCTGTGATCGCTCAGTGCGTGAAGGCAGAGATGCTGGCCGCCGGTTCCTGGCGGGTCGCGGTGAACGCCGGCGCGGACTCCACGGGCCGGCTGATGGACCACCTCCAAGCCCTCGAGGCGACGCGGACCGCCCTGCTGAAACGGATGCCGACCAGCTTGAGTGCCCGGTTTGACCGGGCGTGCGCGCAGTCGGCCTTGCCCGAGGCCATCGTCGCCACGCTGATCGGTGTCGGCCTCGACGAGATGTGGGACATCCGCAACCGGGGGGTTATCCCGCCCGGAGCGCTCCCCCGCGTGCGCGCGTTCGTCGACGCCGTCGAATCGGGAAACCAACAGGGCGAGGGGCCGCAGTGAATCAAAGCGAAATCGCGCTGTTGAGCCGCGCCCATGACCTGTTCGCCGGCGGCACACGGCAGCCGCCGCTCGACGCGGGCGCCGCGCACTACCGCAAGGTGCTGCTCGGGGCTGCCGGGGCGAACGACGGATTGGCTCGCGGCTACCGGTTCGCCGCGGAACACAGCCGGCAACGGCTCGGCGCCGCCGCGGCCACCGACGCGGCGATGGCGGGTGTCATCGCCGGCGCCGACCGGGACCGGGCCCAGGCCCGCGAGCTGACCCGAAACGTCGTCGACGAAGCCCGCGCCGAACCCGCCGGCATTTCGGCGACCCCGATGGCCCAGCGCGAAGCGATGCGCCGCCGCGCGGCACGACTACGGGCGCAGCACGCCCATGTCGTGTCGGCCCGGCTGCGGGCTCGTCGGCGCCTCGCCGAATTACGTGCGCTGCGCTACCAACTATGGCGCCGGCGCGCCGCGGGATTGGGCTTGACCGCGCGGGCGGCGACCGCGGTGCGCGCTGCCCTGTCGCGTCTGGGTTGCCCGTACGTGTGGGGTGCGACGGGGCCCGACCAGTTCGATTGTTCGGGTCTAGTCCAATGGAGCTACGCACACGCGGGAATTCACTTGGACCGCACCACTTATCAGCAGATCAACGACGGGATGCCGGTGCCCCGCTCACAGGTCCGGCCCGGTGATCTCGTCTTCCCGCACGCCGGACACGTCCAGCTGGCCATCGGAAACGATCTGGTAATCGAGGCGCCCTACGCGGGTGCCTCGGTGCGGATCAGCCCGCTGGGCCCCCACGTCGCTATTCGCCGACCGCTATGACGAACAGGGTGAGCCGATGACGGAACAAAGCGGACCTTCGGTCGCCGCGATACAGGCGCGCCAGTCGGCGCTCGCCGGCCAGCACGGCACGGTAGCCGACGCCGACCGCGTGCTGGGAGAAGTGCTCTCTAGTGCGCACGCCGCGATGCGCGAAGGCGCCCGTCGACTGGATGCCATCGCCGAGCAGCTCGACCACGCCACCGCGCACCAGGCGAGCCTCGCCGTCGATACCCCGATGGGCGCGCGCGAGTTTCAGCGCTTTTTGCTGGCCAAACACCGCGAGATCACCTCCGTCGTCGAGGACGCGCGCGAACTCAGTCGAGCGAAAAAGGCTGTGCTGGAAGCGCTTCGGGACCAGTACAGCGCCGGCGGCGGCTAGCAGGCACGGTCGCAGTGTCGTCCACAACCGCACGGCACGGTGAATTGTCGACGTCCGAACGCCTGGGTACGGTCGTCGGGCATGGAGAGGTCGCAACGCATCCCGCACGCATTTCGCGTGACTGCAACCGTGGTCGGGTAGCTGATGTCGGCGCATGAGGAGCTTCTCGCGGCGGTGAAAGATGTCCGAGACCGCACCGGTGACCCGAACGCGTGGCAGGCGGGCCTGTCGCCCGGTGAGCTGGCCGCCGTGATCACCCCGACGACACGTCCCGAACAACTCCAGGCGATCGCGGGGAAGATCCGCCAACAACTCGCGGCTCCGCCGGATCGAGAGAGGGGTGAGGCGGCCGAAGCCATCGCGCACGCCGAAGCAGCCCTCGCCCACCAGAATTCGGCCAGCTCTCAGCTGGACATGCAAGTGATCACGGCTATCCTGAACGCCCATCTCAATGCCGTCGATGGCAGCGAGGCGCTGACGAGGTTGCAGCAAGACACGGAAGCCGCGGTCCGAATGCGATCGGACCTCGACACCCCGGCAGGCGCACGCGACTTCCAGCGCTTCCTGATCGGCAAGCTCCGTGACATTCGCTCGGTGGTCCTCAACGCTCGCCTCGACGACACGTCGAAGTCGGCACTGATGGCCGCATGGACGTCGCTGTACGACGCATCCAAGAGTCCCGACGAGCGTGCGTCGGACCGCGCGGTTGGCACCGATGCGGAAACCGCAGCGTCGACAGGGGACTCGGACTGGGATCCGCTGCTGGACTCGTTGCTGGCCGACGACCCGGGTCTGGCGACCGATGACCTATCGGGCACGGGTACCCCGGAGGCCGGGACCGCCCCGACGGCGCCCATCGCTCCCGTGCCGCCGCCGATGCCCAGCGTCGCTCCAGGCCTGCCGAGCTTCGGCGCGACACCGACCGGACTGCCACTTCCCGCGCTGGGCGGTGAGGAGAGAACGGACCCGATGCTGCGAGGCCTCGACGACGAAGGCCCGGTGGACCCCTCCGAGCGGCCGGATCCGAAGACCGAGTCCGGATCAGACGAACCGGGCGACCAGCACGACGACGGTGGTCGGGAGGCGGCCGCGGCCGAGAATGAACCGGCGGCGGCCGGTCCCACCACGGTGACCCTGCCCGACGGCGAGTCGGTGACGGCCGCGAGCCCCCAATTGGCAGCGGCGATCAAAGCCGCGGTCGGCGGAGTGGCGATACCAGATGCGTTCCAACAGCAGGGAATAACGATTCCGCCCCCGGGCTCCGCGGTCACCAACCCGATCGAGCCGACGCGGGTGAGCCCGGCGGATATCGGGATCTTCATCGACCGGCATGCTCTTGCCCTCGGTCCAGGTAAGGCCCTTCTCGACGGCCAAATTCAAGACATCGCCACCGTGACCGGGCCAAGCTTTCTAGGCTGGGAGCATCCGCCGGCGCCGGCCGCAGCCGTGACCCCGCCGACGAGACCCGATACACCCACACCCACGCGGCCGGCGGCTTCGTCGACCACCTGACAATAGTGATCTCGCCGGTTTTCGCCGGCGGCCGGGAACAGGAGACAGCGGATGGCAGATTCGATCCATGTGGTACCCGCGCACTTGCGTCAAGCCGCCGCGCGCCACCAGGAAACCTCCGATTACCTGCGGACGGTTCCTTCGTCGCACGAGGCGATCCAGGAAAGCCTGGATTCGCTAGGGCCGATCTTCGGTGAACTTCGCGACGCCGGACGGGAACTGCTCGAGCTCAGGCGCCAGTGCTACGAGCAACAGGCCGCGGACCACGCCGACCTGGCGGACAAACTGACGGCCTCGGCGGCGATCTGGGAACAGCACGAGCAGGATGCGGCTCGCAACCTCGGCGGCATCGCTGACCGCGGTCGATGACGGACGCGAATCCCGCTTTTGACACCGTTCATCCGAGTGGGCACATCCTCGTCCGCTCTTGTCGCGGCGGCTATATGCACAGCGTTGCGCTGAGCGAAGAGGCGATGGAGACCGACGCCGAGACGCTGGCACGAGGCATTCTGCTGACCGCCGACGTCTCTTGCCTCAAGGCATTGCTGGAAATCCGCGACGAGATCGTGGCGGCCGGACACACGCCCTCGGCCGAGGTTCCGACCCCGCGAGACCTCGACGCGGCGATCGAGAAGCTACTGGCACACAAACTGCGTCGCCGCAACAGGGCCATCTAGCCGGTTCGCAGGGCTTACAACAGCCATGTCTTGGCCGCCTCGGGATCTGGAGCGATATCGGTGGGCGGCTCTACAGGGTTGGGGCCGAACAACTCTCGCGCACGGGCAAGCAAGGCACGCACTTCATCGAGTTGCTGCTGCAGCGCAGATTCAGCCATGTCCCCACGCTACCCAGGCCCTCACACCTGCACAATTCACTCACCGAATAAGCGATCCATCAAATACCGGTACCCTTAACCGGTGGCGATCTTCGGTCGGATGACGGCGCGCCAGCGCCTCCGGAGAGCTACCCGGGAATCACTGGCGATGCCGGCTTTCAGCTCTCCCATCGATTGCACCCCATGGGTGATCGGTGGACTTTGGCCTGCCGAACTGTCGACGGTGACGGCCGAAAACGCCACGCTCGCAGAGTATCTCAAAGCCGACCTGCAGCGGATCGCCGAAAGCGCGAACGAGCAGCTGAAGATGATCAAGCGCGCGGGCTTGGCCGACCTGTCCCGCCAGGCGGAAGAAGCCCGCGTGATCGATGAAGCGCGCGGCCGCGCCGTGCGGCGAGTCGAGTCGACGATGCGCCAGCTGCACGCGGCGAAGAGCGGAGTGAGCGCCGGATATCCCCGCAGGCAGCTCGCCGAACCGTCGCCACCGGACATGACGCAGACCCGAATCCTTCCCGCGGTCAGCGGCGCCAGACCTTCCGAAGCGCCCACCAGGACGACGAGTAGGCCGCGCTGGCGGGTCGACAAGCCGGCTCCCATGGTGCCGGACCCCGGTGCGGTCGAGCCGGGGCCGCAACCGGAAACCACTGCACAAGAGGTCGCTGCGGAGGTTGCCACCACCCCGAAAACGCCGGATATGGACGAAACGCAGGTCATTCCGAGCGTGACTGACGTGAAGCACATCGTCGAAGCGCCGGCCGATCGCGCAGAGCCCGGCCGGGAGCCCGTCGCCGACGGTCGTCGCCAGGTGGAGGTGCAGGAGCCGGCGCCGGAGCGGGATGAACCGGATTCGGCGGTGGACACCGACGCCGCGGTGACCGCGATCGAGGAGACGCAGATCATTCCCGCGATCACCGAAGTCGAGCAGGTCGCTGACCAGCCGGTCGAGAGCGTGCCTGCGGCGGACTGGGAGCGCCCACCCTTGCTCGATGAGCCGGTTCGCCCCCATTTCGAGAAGGACGAATCAGCGTTCGATGAGGACGAATCAGCGTTCGCCTCGACGGAGGAGACGCAGGTCATTCCCGCGTTGACCGAGGTCGGTCCGGTCGTCGAGCCGCCGGTCGCGACCCCGGCGGCCGAGTGGGAGCCGGTTTCCAACGGCCGCCACCATGTCGACGAGGAGGCGGCGCCGGGCCCGGAGGCGCTGCCGGCTGAGGAGGCGGAGCCCGCCGACGCCGCACCGGCGGCTTCGATGGAGGAGACCCAGGTTATCCCGGCGATCACCGAGTCCCACCCTGTCGTCGACGAGCCGACGGACAGCGGTCGCCATCACGCTATCGTCGACGAACCCGTCGCTGCGCGGGATGAACCGGAGCCCACCCACCTATCTCGCGAAAAAAGTTTCACTACAACGGGTTTCGATGCAGAGCGGCTGAATCGACTGCTTGAGTTCGTGGTCCGCCAAGAGCCGCGGCTGAATTGGGCGGTGGGCGACCTTCCGGACGGCGCGACCGTTCTGGTAACCGATCTGGCCCACGGCTGGATACCGGCGGGCATCAACCTTCCGGCCGGCGTGCGGCTGTTGGGGCCCGAGCGTCGCACCGGCAGGGTCGCCGCGTTGATCGGCGACGCTGCGCGCGTCGTGACCTACGCTCCCGGTGATTCGCTGCGCCGCTCGGCGGACTTCGCGACGACGAAGTCGTCGGTCGAGCCGCGGGAGCTGCCCGCGATCGAGGACCTGGGCAGAGTGCTGAGCGAGACCACCCGCCGGTTCGACGGACTCCCCCGCATTGTGCAGAGGCTCGCGGATGCTGCTGCGGCCGAAGCCGTCATCATCGACCAGGAGGTCGACGTGCTGCGGGTGCACCTCGATACGGCGCGCTATCAGCTCCTGGTCCAGTATCCGGCCGTGAACCCGGCACTCCTGCTGAAGTGTTTGCTGATGGCCGCAACCGAAGGCCTCGCGAGTGGAGACCCGGTTTCGGCGAACTACCACCTCTCCTGGTATCGGAAACTCGTCGCCCAGGTACCGGGCGCGTAGCTCCGACGCGACGCGCTTTCGTGGCCTGCGAGTTTGAATTGACGCTGGTTGGAGGGGTCGACATACTGTGATCGTGTCGGATTCGGGCGGTCGCGCGAATCTCAGCGACAAGGATCTCGTCGAATCAGTTCTCCGCGAATTGAGCGCCGCGGCCGACAAGTGGGAAGCCCTCGTGGCCCAGGCTGAGGCGGTCACCTACAGCGTCGATCTCGGTGATATCTATGCGGTGGCCAACTCTGATGGCCGGCTGCTCAAGCTGACTCTGCACCCGGGCGTGATGACGGGCTATGCGCACGGTGAGCTGGCGGACCGGCTGAACCTTGCTATCTCGGCGCTGCGCGAAGAGGCCGAGGCCGAGAACCGGGCGAGTTACGGCGGCCCGCTGCACTAGCCGCGCTCATCGACCGGCGCTTGGCTGGGATGGGCGCCGGCTCTCTTCGCGCGTAGCCGCGCTCATCGACCGGCGCTTGGTTGGGATGGGCGCCGGCTCTCTTCGCGCGTAGCCGCGCTCATCGACCGGCGCCGGGCGGGCCCGCGAAGGCTTGCGCGATCTCCAGCCAACGCTGGGCGTCGGGCCCGTCGGCAGTGATGTCGAGGGCGCTGAGCGGGCGCCGCTGGGTGACCAAGAAGCAGAAGTCTTCCGCCGAACCGGTGACCCGCTGCGTCGCGTCAGGCGGCCCCCAGGTCCAGGTGTCCCCACCGGGTCCGCGCAGTTCGACCAGGAAGGGCTCGGCCGGGGCGGGCAGATTGTTGACGGAGAAGGCGTAGTCGCGGGTGCGCACCCCCAGGTGAGCAATCGACCGCAACCGATCGGTCGCGGCCCGCTTGATCCCCAGCGCATCGGCAACGTCCAGTCCGTGAGCCCACGTCTCCATCAGCCGAGCGGTAGCCATCGAGGCCGCGCTCATCGGCGGCCCGAACCAGGGAAGTTTGCGTCCGGCGGGAACCGTCAGGAGCTCCTCATGCAGCCGGCCCCGGGTGGCCCGCCAGTCGGCGAGCAGTTCGGCCGGCGGTAGAGCTGCCAATTCCTCGGCGCCCGCGTCGACGAAGCCCGTCGGGTCGGCGGCCGCGGCCCGGAGCGCGTCGGCGAACCCCGCCTCGTCGGTGACCGAGGTCAGCGCGACCCGGTCGGTCCACAACAGGTGGCCGACCTGGTGGGCGATCGACCATCCCGGCGCGGGCGTCGGGTCGGCCCAGCGGTCGGCCGGCAGCGGCGCGACCAGGGCATCGAGGTCGTGGCTCTCGGCGCGAAGGTCGGCCACGATCGATTCGGGACCCGCCATCATTGCCTCCGCTCGTCGGTCGCCCCCGCCGGGGAACGATTATTCGCCTGATCGCCGCGCCGGCCCAGGAAACTGTGCATGGCCAGCCCGGCCAGGTAGAGCCCCGAGCCGAACAAGGCGAATGCGGGCGCATGCCCGTCGGCGGGAATCAGCGCCGCGGCCACCGTGATGGAGGCGATGAACGCGACCCAGAACAGCGCGTCCTGCACCGCGAAGACGTGTCCACGCAGGGCGTCATCGACGTCCATCTGCATCGCAGAGTCGGCGCACAGTTTGACCACCTGCCCGGTCACACCGAGAAAGAACCCGCACACCGCCATCACCGGCAGCAGTAATCCCGCTCCCGCCACCTCGATGCCCGCCGACGCCGCAAGCGCACCGTTCACCGTCGCGTAGCGGCCCCAGCGCCGGACCGCCGGCGGAGTGAGCACGTTGGCCAGGAACGCCCCGAGGCCGGCGGCACCGAAAAACACCAGCGCGGTGCCCAATCCCCCGGCCTGCGGGTCTCTCATGTGGTGGACCAGCAGCAAGACCAGCAGCGAATTGATGCCGATCACCATGCGGTGGGCGGCCAATCCGGACAGGGTGGCGGCCACCGTGGGCCGCTGCGCCACCGTGCGCGCGCCGTGCAACCAGCCAGTGATCACTGCGTAGAAAACCGGTCCGTGGATTGCCCTCTTGGTGTCGTCCGGGCCCAGCACGCGGGCGCCGAATCGCAAGGTCAGGAGCAAGGCGGTCGCGACGGGGACGCCGGTGAGAAAGATGATCGCCGAGGCGCCTTTGTCCCCGGCGCCGAACACGAACCGGGGCACGAGCATGAAGTTCGCGCCGATGAAGGCGGCGATCGCCCCCGACGCGTTGGCCACGGCGTTCATCGTCACCACCTGTTCGCGCGGCACGACGTGCGGCAGGGAAGCCGACAGCCCGGAGCCGACGAATCGGGCCAAGCCGTTGGCAAACAACGCGCCCAACAGCAGCGGCAGGTCGCCTGCTCTGACCGCCAGGATCGTGCCGATCGCGGCGATGAGGACGAGGCGGCCGGCGTTGGCGCCGACGATCACCAGCCGCCGGTCCCAACGGTCCATCAGCGCGCCGGCGAACGGACCCAACAACGAGTAGGGCAGGAACAGCACCGTGAACGCCCGCGCGATCGCCATGGGATCGGCGGCTCGGTCGGGATTGAACAACAACGCGCCGGCCAGACCCGCCTGAAACAGCCCATCGCCGAATTGACTCGCCATGCGCACTTGCAGCAACCGCCAGAAGTCCGGCAAACCGCGCACCGACCGCCAGATTTCGGCGGGTGCGCTTGAGTGCATCCGGGATTGGATCACAAAACCGACTTCCACGATTAGGGTCTAGCAAGCTCGTCACGGCCCGAGCTGACTTACCAACAGTACAAATATTTGCGTCCCGCGCTTGATTCCCCCGGGCGGCAAGTGCTGGATGCGATGATGGTGTGGTGCCGCCGCCCGAGGATCCAGAGGACTATGTCGCGCCGGCCGCGCAGCGGGTGCGGGCGGGGACCTTGTTGCTTGCCAACACCGATCTTTTCGAGCCGACGTTCCGGCGCAGCGTCATCTACATCGTCGAGCACAACGACGGCGGCACCCTGGGAGTAGTGCTCAACCGCGCCAGCGAAACGGCGGTGTACAACGTGCTGCCGCAGTGGACCAAATTGGCCGCCAAGCCGAAAACGATGTTCATCGGCGGCCCGGTGAAGCGCGACGCGGCCCTCTGCCTGGCGACGCTGCGGGTCGGTGCCGACCCCCAGGGTGTGGCCGGCCTGCGGCACGTGGCCGGCCGGGTGGTGATGGTCGATCTCGACGCCGACCCCGACACGATTGCGCCCGTGGTGGAGGGGGTGCGAATCTTCGCCGGCTACTCCGGCTGGACCATCGGTCAGCTGGAAGGCGAGATTGAACGCGACGACTGGATTGTCTTGTCGGCGTTGCCATCTGACGTTCTCGTTGGGGCGAGGTCCGATCTGTGGGGGCAGGTGCTGCGTCGCCAGCCGCTGCCGCTGTCATTGCTGGCGACCCATCCGATCGACCTCAGCCGCAACTAACGCCACTCCCCCACGCCCGGGGGGTCCGCGCTAGCTCAGTGGCAGGACTGCGTGCAGCCGGAGCAGGTACCGGTGCACGTCGGCGCCGCCGCTTCCTGCTGGAGCGCGAAGCGCGCGCTTTGCCACGACCCGGCGGCCAGCGTTCCGAAGGCGCCGGCTACGCAGACGATCACCACCACCAGCGCGGTGTGCGGCGGGGCCGCCAGCGCCACCACCCCGCCGGCGGCCAGCATGATCGCCGCCGCCAGTTGCGCGGGGGCCACCGATCGCAACGCCAACGCGGTGGGATCGACATGTTGGCCGCGCGCGAGCGACCACGTTCCGAACCCGGCCGAAGCCACCGCCGCGCATAAGCACAGCACCCCCGCAATCAGCATGGCCTCACAATACGAGCCCGGCCGCCGGTTCGCTCAGCGGGCTCCAGCGGTGCCGCGGGACCGCCCTAGTGCTGCAGAAACGAGAAGTTCGGCAGTGGGGGCAGGCCGGGGACCAGCGTCAACAGGTTCGGCATGGGCTGGCGGCTGGGCACGGGTCCCTGTACCGGCAGGCCCGTCGGAGCCGTCGCCGATGTCTGCCGCAGCGGAGCCGCGGCGGGCGCCTGCCCGAGCGGCGGGGTCGCCGGAACCTGCGCCACCGGAGCGGTCGCCGGAACCTGCGCCACCGGAGCGGTAGCCGGTACCTGCGCGACCGGGGGCACCTGCGCGGCCGGGACCGGGGCCGGGGCCAGCCCGACCGGCGAGGCTGCCGGGGTCTGGACCGGCGCGGGAACGGGAGCGCCGGGAACGGTCACCCGGAAGCCGTTGACGATGGCGTCGGTGGCGGGCGCGTCGGCGACGGCCACCGCACGGTCGGTGGTCACGGCGAGCGACACCAGGTACTTGTCGTTCCCGGAGGTGGCGATGACATGGCGCCGGGAGGTGTTCAGCAGCATGTCGCCGTCGCGGTACGTGCCTTCGACGATCGACGACGGGAAGCCGCCGAAATCGGCCATCGAGGCGTTGGTCGGTTGCCAGGCCAGGAGTTTCTGGCTGTCGACGTAGCCGTGGCTGATCGCCTCGCGGGGGTCGAAGTTGCCGACCAGCTTGTACACCACCACCTGTGCATTCGAGGTGTAGATGCTGCTGCCTTGCCGGTCGGCGATCACCGCGAACGCGTCGGGCACGTTGGGGTCGGGCACCTGGGTCCAGCGGGCCGGCACCGGCAGGGTGATGTCGAGCGCCTTGAGCCCCTCGGGCTTCTGCGCCTCGAGCTTGACTCCCTTCGACTGGAGGTAGTCACGGATCGTTCCGGAGGCGGCCGGGGTGACGGGGGGCGGTCACCTGAACAGGGTATAAGGGAACCCCGGCCCGCCCGCCGGGCCACAGGATGGTCTCGGTTCCGTTGC
>NZ_LZJB01000071.1:0-8540 GCF_001666895.1 Mycobacterium sp. E3298 | reverse complement strand
AGGAGGTCGAGGCGGTCAAGGCGAGCGGGTACCGCCCGGCCGACTACATCGACGGTGACGCCGAGCTGCGCGCGGTGCTGGATTTGATTGCCGGCGGCACCTTCTCGGGCGGGGACACCGAGGTGTTCCGGCTGCTGGTGGACAACCTGCGCCATGACGACCCCTTCCTGGTTTGCGCCGACTACGCGTCGTACGTGAGCTGCCAGGAGCGGGTGAGCGCCGCGTGGCAGGACCGGGAGTCGTGGACCAAGATGTCGATCCTGAACACCGCGCGCAGCGGGAAATTCTCGTCGGATCGGGCCATCACCGAGTACTGCGACGACATCTGGAACGTGTGGCCGTTGACCGTCAAGATGTGACGAACCTGCTGATAATCGCCCCACGCGAGCCTAGGATCTCGCCATGTCGATTATCGGCGATGCAACGGTCGTCCTCGCGCGCGTGTCGAGGTCGACGTCCAACGCCCTGCGGGTCACGCTCGCCACGCCCGACGGCACCGAACTGGCGCGCGCCCAGCAAAAGGGCGGCGCCAAGGTCCTGTTGGGCTTCAAGAACGGCGGCAAGAGCGAGTACACCCTGACGGCGGCCAACGGCGACGAGCTCAAGATCGCGGTCGCCGCGACGACCACCATCACCAACCAGAACACACCCGTGGGAAAGATCGTCCCCGCCGACGGCGCCGCGCGCTTGGAAGACGGCGGCGGCACCGTGCTGGCGGTGGTTCGGCCGCACACCGGGCACAAGGCCGACGGCGCCTGGCATCACCGCCTGCTGTCGCCCTCCGGCGAGGCCCTGGGTGTGCTGACCCTGATGACCGTCCACACCGGTTGGAGCGACATCGAATCCGAGGCCATCCAACTGCTGACCAACCACAACGTCGCCACCCTGAAGGCGCCATCGGCGGGCGCGATGCTCACCCTCGCCGCGCCGGTCGGCCCTCATCTGGGTGACGTATTGGCCGCGGCGTGCGTGGACTTCTCGGTGCTCCCCCGCGGATACCTCGAGTAGAGCCGAATCTATTGATAGCCGGGAAGATTCGGCACCCCGCTGGCGGTCAGCCATCCACCGCCGTCGACAACCAGGGTCGCCCCGGTGACATAGGACGCGGCGTCGCTGGCGAGGAAGAGCACCGCCTCGGCGACCTCGGTGGTCGAACCCGCCCGGCGCAACGGGTTCTGCGTGGCGCGATGTTGGTTGTCGCCGGTGATCCTCTTCACGCCCTCGGTTCCCGACATCGCCCCGGGCGCAACGACATTCACGCGGACGCCGTCCGGCCCCCACTCGATGGCACAGGCGCGGGTGAACGCGTCGACGCCGGCCTTGGCCGACACCACGTGCGCCTGCAAGGCCATGCCGCGGTACTGGGTCGCCGCGCTGATGTTCACGACGGATCCACCGTTTTCCCGCAGGCATAGCTCGTAAGCCGCCTTCGAAACGTTGAACGTCCCCAGCAGGTCGATGTCGACCACGGCTTTGAAGCCGCCTGCGCTCAGACCGCTGACCGGGACGGGAAAGTTCCCTGCGGCATTGTTGACGACGACGTCGAGCCGGCCGAAGGCCCGGATCACGTCCTCGACGACGGCGGTCACCTCATCGTGGCTCCGCACGTCGCAGACGCCGTAGACGGCCTCGATCCCGGCCTCCCGCAACACCGCAACCGCCGCCTCGAGGTTGGCTTCCTTGCGGCTGCAGATCGCGATCCGGGCGCCGTGGCTGCCCAGCACCCGCGCGATCTCGAGGCCGAGACCCGTGGCCCCGCCGGTGATCAGGGCCGCCTTGCCCTGCAGCAGATCGGCCCGGAACGGGCTGCGCCGGGCGTTCACGCCGTCAAGGGTACGACGGTCAACCATCGGTCGACAGTGGACGTTTTCTTCGCTCACCGCAAGGATCGAGTCATCGACACCCGGCAGGAGGAAAGTGACCCTACGATTCCGAGGGCTTGTGCTGGCCCCGTTGACGGTGGCGCTGGCAATGCTGCTGGCGCCGTCGGCCTCGGCCGACACCTACACAAACCAGCTGGTGGACAAGTTCAGCGCGCAGACCCACGTGTTGGCCGACCCGGGGGCGAATCCGCCGTTGCAGAACCCGGATCGGCTGAACGACCAAATCCTGAGCACCCGGTGGGCGTGGGCTCCGCGACCGCCGATCTGGGTGGCGGCGGTGGCGTCCAATCAGACCGGCGTGACCACCCCGGACGCCATTCACAACGTCATCCTCGGGCGCGATCCCGGATTCAGCGGGATCATTCTGGTCATCGACTCCCGGGGCTACCACGTGCGCGCCTACAACGTGCCCAGGGCGATCGCGGACAGCGTCGATCCGGTCATGAGCCAGTCCGCCAGGGACCACCGAAACGACCCGTACGGCGCGAGCAGTGAATTCGTCAGCAAGATGTCGACGGTGGCTGCGTCCTCCGGCGCACCGGCGGTGACCTCACCCGCGGTGCAGAAGAACCACAACCAGGGATCCGCGCTGTGGACCGCGCTGGCGATCATCGCCATCGGTGTCGCCGTGATCGGCCTGATCTGGTTCGCGGTGAACCGGAACCGCAAGCGCCGCAAGGACACCGACACCAAGGAACAGATCAAGCAGGAGTTGATCACCGTCACCTCGGATGTCAGCGACCTCGACAATGCGGTACTCACCAACAGCGACACGGACGTCAGCGCCGAGCAGACGAAGGCCAATGCGAGCCTCTACGACGCGCGGCAGGCCTACGAGAAGGGTGACTATGGCGCGGCACGCGCGCACCTGAGGGTGGTGGAGTCGACGGTGGCCAAAGCCAACCAGAAGCTGTACCCGGGCCGGGCCGCGCCTAACGTCGCCGACGTCTCCTCGGTGCCGGCGGGCGACCGGAAGCAGGCCTCGGTGCGGACGAGGAATCCCGATACCGGCGATTACGTGACGATCAACAACAACAACTACAGCGCCACCCCGCAGCCCGGTTATCCGCACTACTACGGCGGCGGTTACTACAACGGGATGTTCTTCTACCCGGGTTATTACCCGTACGCGTTCTGGGGTCCGGGTTGGGGTTGGGCTCTCACCGACGTGCTCTTGATGGATGCGCTGCTGGACGACCATTGGGGCGGCGGGTACGACCGCGGCTTCGAGGCCGGCCGGGACTCTGCGTATGCGGACGCGAACTACGACAGCGGGCAAAGCGCCGGCTACGACAGCCAGCAAGGCGACGTCGGGTTCGGAGGCGGTTACGACTCCGGGTTCGGCGGCAACGACAGCTCGTACTCCGGCGGCGGAGACGTGGATTTCGGCGGCGGATGGGACTCGGGCGGCGGATGGGACTCGGGCGGCGGATGGGACTCGGGCGGCGGCTCCGATTTCGGCGGCGGCAGCTCGGGTTCCGGTGGCGGCGACTTCGGATTCTGACGGAGAAGTAAGGTCTTGCGGATGAGCACGGACGGGATCAACCGGGGCATCCTGGTCGCCATGGTGGTGATCGGGGTAGATCGCGTACGCGTTGCTCTACTCGCACGCCTCGGCCGTCTTCCGGGTTCTGGTGCCCGTCGGCCTGGCCGTCGTGGTGGGGCTGATCATCCGCGACGTCGTCAACGCCCGGAAGCGGTGATCTGACGCGGCGTGCGCAAAGCATTTTCCGTGTGATGCATCACGCTCACCCGAGGCCGCCTGGGCTAGCGGGATTCGCCTCTGCCGACGCGTAATCCGCGCGGTTTGCTGTGGATGCGAGTTTGCTTTGGGCCGATCTGCATCCGATGGGTGATACATTCGGGCGATTATGGCAAGACAACCGGTCGCCGACATGGCCAAGGCCGTCGCCGAGATGATCGACACGGGCACCGATCTGACCTGGCGGTATTTGCTGTCCAACCGCAAGGAATTGAGCGCAAGCGCGACGCTGGTGCTCAACAGGGTCAACCGGGAGGGTCCCATGCGGCTGACGGCTCTCGCCGCGGCCGAGGACACGAGCCAACCGGCGATGACCCAGCTGGTCCAGCGGATGGAACGCCAAGGACTGCTCGAGCGGCTGAGCGATCCCGAGGATGGCCGGGCAGCCCTGGTCGCCATCAGCGACGCGGGCCGGGAGCTCTGGGACCTGCGCACGGACCGCCGCAGGGAGCGTCTGGCCGCGCTGCTGACCGGGCTTTCCACCGAGGATGCGCTGACGTTGTGGCTGGCCGCGCAGGTCGCCATGCCAATCCTGCGTCAACTACTCGACATCGCGGCCTCCGAGGCACCGCAACCCGCCGATGCGGCAAAGTGAGCGCGCAGCCACCAATCTGCATAATGCCCACTATGTAAAGATTGGGTGACCCGCGGCCTTTGCTCGGCGAAACCGGCAAGTGATAGCCTGCTCGGCCCGCTTTCCGCTTGACGGGCTGCATCATCCACATGATATGAAAATGAGCGTGGGAAGCGACGCCCCGCCGGCAGCCGTCGCCGCGAGGATCGACGCGGCGGCCGCGGCGGCCCATGATGGCATCGGCTCACATACCCGGGCACACGAAGGAGCGGAGCAGTGACTCTGGGCTTGTTTGGACTACTCACCGTCGTTTCCCTCGCACTGGCCGTCACCCTGGCCTCCGTCGCGGCCGTCTACGTTCGACGCCTGGAGCGGCGCAGGCCCCCGCCGATCGCCGAGGAAATCGGCAGCGCGAAAGAAGTGGTCCGCAAGTTGCGCAAGCGGCAACCGATGTCGCCCGAAGAGCTGGATTATGCGCGTCAGGTCGTGTCCGACCGCGCCTCGGTCATGGCGCTGTGCATCCCCGGTGCGTTGTTCATGCTCGGTTGCTTTTACGTGTTCGGCAGCCTCTACCACCTGCACGGGGCCACTCCGTCCGAGCGGACATTCCTCGGGGTGATACCCATGCTCACCTCATCGAACCTCGCGCTTCGCCTGCTCAGCAGCGCCCGGCTGAAAAGGCGTCTGCGCACGGCATCCGTCGCGTCATGAGGACCGCAGGCCCGTTGGCAGGCGTCAGTCACAACCTCTCGAGTTCGCGTTCCGTGCCGCAGGTAGTAATCTCTTTATCGCCGTATGTCAACCAGATTGATATGCGGCCGTCCCGCGGTCCACGGGCGGGGACGCGAGAACGCGGTGGGTAGGACGAGGTCGCGAAAGGTGATGGAGTGAGCCGTCGTTCAGTCGGCAGGACTGTCTTGCAACGAGGCTGGATGCCGTTGGTCACCGTCATCGCGGTCGGGGTGGGCCTGCTGTGCATGTACAAGGTGCACCAGTTCTCCGAACCGGAGCCGGTCATCACCGTCAACGGTCCACAGGCACCCGAGCAGTTCAATCTCAAACGGATCACCTACGAGGTGTTCGGCAACGCCGGCAACGGGGGGAGGCTCGTCTACATCGACATCGACGGTCATCCGCACCAGGTTGATTTCACCGCCCTGCCGTGGTCGCACACGGAGACCACGACGCTCTCGGTGGCGTCCGGAAGCATCTCGGTTCACGTTCGCAGTGGTCAGGTGAGTTGCCGGATGCTGGTGGATGGTGTGGTCCGCGACGAGCAGTCGGACGACCATCCGGACGCCGACGTCGAGTGCAGGGTGAAGTCGGCATGACCGAGCATCGCCTCGACGAGACGCGGCCCAAACGCCCGTTCATCCCCAGGATGGTGCGGACTTTCGCGATCCCGATCATCTTCTTCTGGGGTCTTCTCGCGGTCACCACGAACACCTTCATGCCCCAGGTGGAGCGGGTCGCGGAAGAGCTTGCGGGCCCCATGGTCCCGCATTACGCGCCCTCGCAGCGGGCGCTGCTGCACATCGGTGAGAAGTTCCACGAATCCAACTCGACCAACTTGACCATGGTCGTGTTCGAGGCGAACCGACCGCTGGGAGACGCCGACCACCGGTACTACGACGACCTGATGCGCCGCCTCCAGCACGACACCCGGCATGTGCAGTACGTAATGGACCTGTGGGGCAAGCCATTCACCGCGGCGGGGGCGCAGAGCGTGGACGGCAAATGCACCTACGTGCTCCTGCGTCTCGCCGGTGACATCGGGCAGATCCAGGCCAACCAGTCCGTGGACGCCGTCCGCGACATCATCAAAAAAGACCCGCCCCCGCCCGGCCTGAAGGTCTACGTCAGCGGCGCGGCTCCGTTGGCCTCCGACACGCTCGCCATCGCCAACGCCAGCCTGAACAACGTCACGATCGTCACGATCATCCTCATCGTCGTGATGCTGCTGCTGGTATACCGCACCCCGTCCACCCTTTTGGTGCCCCTGCTCGGGGTGCTCATCGAGATGCTCGTCGCCAAGGGCGTCGTCTCGACGCTCGGGCATTACGGATACATCGAACTGTCCTCGTTCGCCGTGAACATCGTGATCGCGCTGACGCTGGGAGCCGGAACGGATTACGGCATCTTCCTGATGGGCCGATATCACGAGGCTCGGCAGGCGGGCGAAAGCCGCGAGGACAGTTTCTACATCGCGTACAAGGGCGTCGCGCCCATCATCATCGGCTCTGGCCTGACGATTGCCGGCGCGTGTTACTGCTTGACGTTCGCGCGCCTGAACTACTTCCACACCATGGGGCCGGCCGTCGCGATCACCATGCTGTTCACCATCGCCGCGGCGATGACGCTGGGACCGGCGGCACTGACCGTCGGCAGCCTTTTCGGGATGTTCGACCCGAGAACCCCCACCCATGGTCGCCTCTATCGGCGCATCGGCGCGAGCGTGGTGCGCTGGCCGGTTCCGATCCTGGTGGCCAGTACCGCCGTCGTCATGATCGGGGCGATCTTCGTTCCCACCTACCGGCAGAACTACGACGACAGGCAGTACCAGCCGGCCAGTGCGCCAGCCAATTTGGGCTTTCAGGCGGCCGACCGGCACTTCCCGAAGAGCAAGCTGTTCTCCGAGATGCTGATGGTCGAAACCGATCACGATATGCGCAACTCGGCCGACTTCATCTCGCTGGACCGGGTAGCCAGAGCCCTGATCCGTCTGCACGGTGTGGCGATGGTGCAAGGCATGACGCGGCCGTTGGGCCGCGCGCTCGAGCACGCCAGCATCCCCTACCTGTTCACCACGCAGGGCAGCGGCAACGGGCAACAGCTCCCGTTCAACAGGGAGCAGAACTCCAACACCGACGCGCAGGCCGACATCCAGGCGCACTCGGTCGAGGTGTTGCGCAAGGAGATCGGCTTCTTCCAGAAGGTGTCCGACGAACTGCATCAGACGGTCCTGACCGTCGAGGACCTACAACGGGTCAGCGACGACATCCGCGACGAGGTCTCCAACGTCGACGACTTCTTCCGCCCGATCAAGAGCTACTTCTATTGGGAGAGACACTGTTTCGACATTCCCATCTGCTGGACGTTCCGTTCGCTGTTCGAGACCATCGATCAGATCGACAAGCTGGCCGACGACATCGCGGATGCGAAGGTGTCCCTGCAGGAGGTGGACAAGACCTTCCCGCAGATCATCGCCCAACTGAAAGCCACCGCCGACGATACCGAGGCACTGCAGTCGAAATTGGTCAACAGCTACGGATCCGCCGATCTGCAAACCGTGCAAACGGAGCAGACTTTCGATGATCTGATCAACGTCGGGAACGACTTCGACAAGTCCCGCAGCGACGACTTCTTCTACATCCCGCACGAGGGATTCGACAACGAGGACGTCAAGACCGGCATGAAGCTGATGATGTCGCCGGACGGCAAGGCGGCCCGTTTCATCGTCACCCACGAGGGCGATGCGATGGGCCCCGAAGGGGTCGAGCACGTCGCACAGTTCCCCGACGCGATCAAAACGATCCTGAAGGAGACCTCGCTGGCGGGCGCGCGGATCTACATCGGGGGTTCGGGATCCAACGATAAGGACATCAAGGAATACGCGATGTCCGACCTCATGATCGCGGCCATCGCAGCCTTCGTGCTGATCTTCTTGATCATGATGTTCATCACGCGAAGTCTGGTGGCGGCGTTCGTGATTCCCGGCACCGTGGCGTTCTCCTATGCCGGCGCGTTCGGGCTTTCCATCCTGGTCTGGCAACACCTCATCGGCCTGCACCTGCACTGGCTGGTCCTGCCGTTGACGTTCATCATCCTGGTGGCCGTCGGGTCGGACTACAACCTGCTGCTGATCAACAGGGTGAAAGAGGAGTTGCACGGCGGAATTCACACTGGTCTCATCCGGGCGCTCGGCAGCACCGGCGGCGTCGTGACGTCCGCGGGTTTGGTGTTCGCCTTCACCATGCTCGCGATGCTCACCAGCGACCTGCGCACCATCGGTCAGGTGGGCTCGACCGTGTGCATCGGCCTGCTGCTCGACACGCTGATCGTGCGTTCGTTCGTGGTGCCGAGCATCCTGCGAATCCTCGGGCCGTGGTTCTGGTGGCCGACTTTGGTGCGCACCCGCCCGGCGGCGGCGCGCTAGCCGGCGCCCTTGCCGTTGTCGACGCGATAAACGGCACCGTGGACGGCGGCCGCGGCGTCGCTCGCCAGGAAGGCGATGACGTTCGCCACGTCGACGGGCTGCATCATGCCGCGCGGGGAAGCGGTGCGCATGATCAGGTCGTAGTTCGGGTTCTCCGGCGCCCTG
>NZ_LZJB01000070.1:0-809 GCF_001666895.1 Mycobacterium sp. E3298 | reverse complement strand
GTGACGGGCACGGCCGACCCGGCCGAGATCCGCACCCAGCTCGGCGAACGGCTGCCCAGCTACATGGTGCCCGCGGCGGGGTTCAGCTGGGAGCGCGCCGCCACCAGCGCCGAGTCGGACAGCGCGTCGACGGTGTGCAGGCACGTGCCGGCGTCGACCGAGCCGACCTCGGGTACATGCATCGCCCAGCCGCCCGCGCCGTCGTCGTCGACCCGCAGCCGCAGCGTGGCGTGCCGGTCCAGCAGCGACTGCAGGACCACCTGAACATCGTCGCGGGTGACGCCGGCCGGGGCCTGCACCACCATGGTCTGGTTGAACTGGTCGGTCGGGCCCTCGACCTGCTGCAGCCAGCGCATGATCGGGGTCGCGGACACCGGGCCGATGCCCTCGTCCACTTCCTCGTCGTCGGTGGCCACGCGGGCCACCCGGGCCAGCTTGGCCACGGTCTGCTCGACGAAGACGTCGCGGGGCCGGCACACCACGCCGGCCGCCCGGGCGCGCGCCACCACCTGCATGGACAGGATGCTGTCGCCACCTAGGTCGAAGAACGAGTCGTCGACGCCGACCCGCTCCAGTCCCAGGACCTGGGCGTAGATCGCGGTCAGCGTCTCCTCGACGGCGGTGGTGGGTGCGCGGTATTCGCCGCTGGTCTTGTGGTACTCGGGGGCGGGCAGGGCGCGCTTGTCGAGCTTGCCGTTGACCGTCAGCGGCAGGGCCTCCAGCACCACGACGGCCGCGGGCACCATGTAGCTGGGCAGCCGTTCGCCGAGCTGGGTGCGGATCTCGGCCGGGTCGGCCGTGCCCGTCAC
>NZ_LZJB01000069.1:0-2757 GCF_001666895.1 Mycobacterium sp. E3298 | reverse complement strand
GCGGTGCCGTTCCCTCGCGCGCGGCACTGGCGGCCAGCGCTTCACTTTCACGTCGCGCCCTCAGCATTCCGGCCGGGGCGACATCCTCGATGGGCAGTCCGCGCCGGGCGGCCACCTCCTCGGGACGCTGCAGCAGCTTGAGCGCGGTGACGGTGGCGTGCACCACGTTGATCGCGTTGTCGCTGCCCAATGACTTGGCCAGGATGTCGCGCACCCCAGCGCATTCCAGCACCGCACGCGCCGCGCCACCGGCGATCACACCGGTACCGGGGCTGGCCGGGCGCAGCAGCACCACACCGGCGGCCGCCTCACCCTGCACCGGGTGCGTGATCGTGCCGCCGATCAACGGCACCCGGAAGAAGCCCTTGCGCGCCTCTTCCACGCCCTTGGCGATGGCGGCCGGAACTTCCTTGGCCTTGCCATAGCCGACGCCGACCATGCCGTTGCCGTCGCCCACGATGACCAATGCGGTGAAGCTGAAGCGCCTACCACCCTTGACCACCTTGGAGACACGGTTGATGGCGACGACCCGCTCCAGGTAGTTGCTCTTGTCGCCGTCGCGGTCGCGGCCACCACGGCCGCCCCCGTCGCGCCGACCGCGGCTGTCGCGGTTGTCGCCGCGCGAGTCGCGGTTGTCGCCGCGGGCCTCGGGGCCGCCGGCTGACTGTTCCGCCATTATGCGGTCCTTCCGGTCTTGTTCAGGCTCTTGATCATCTAGAAACTCAATCCGTTCTCGCGCGCGGCATCGGCCAGCGCCGCGATCCGTCCGCCGTAGGTGTACCCGCCGCGGTCGAAGACCACGGAGTCGACGCCGGCGGCCTTGGCGCGCTCGGCGATCAATTGCCCCACCCGCACGCTGCGGGCCTTCTTGTCGCCCTGCAGGCCGCGCACGTCGTCCTCGATCGACGACGCGGCGGCCACCGTGGTGCCGTTCTCGTCGTTGACCAGTTGCACGTGAATGTGTCGCGCGGAGCGGTTGATGACGAGCCTCGGACGCTCCGGGGTGCCCGCGATCTTCTTGCGCAGTCGGGCGTGCCGGCGCAGCCGGGAGACCCGGCGAGTTGCGGACACGCTCTGCCCCACCGGCTTTCGCGCGGCGGTGTCAGCTTGTTTTTGCGCCATGACTACTTACCTGTCTTTCCGACCTTGCGGCGGATCTGCTCACCCTCGTAGCGCACGCCCTTGCCCTTGTACGGGTCGGGACGGCGCAGGCGGCGGATGTTCGCCGAGATCTGGCCGACCTTCTGCTTGTCGATGCCGGAGATGGAGAACTTCGTCGGTGACTGGACCGCGAACGTGATGCCCTCGGGCGCCTCGATCACCACGGGATGGCTGTAGCCCAGCGCGAACTCGAGGTTGGCGCCCTTGAGCTGCACGCGGTAACCGACCCCGAAGATCTCCATCTTGGTGGTGTAGCCCTCGGTTACGCCGGTGACCAGGTTGGACACCAGCGTGCGCGACAGCCCGTGCAGCGAGCGGTTGCGCCGCTCGTCGTTGGGGCGGGCGACCACGATCGCGCCGTCCTCGTTGCGCTCCACCGTGATCGGTTCGGCCACCGTCAGATTCAGGCTGCCCTTGGGCCCCTTCACCTCGACGTGCTGACCGTCGATCGTTACGTCGACCCCGGCGGGAACCGGAACCGGCTGCTTACCAATGCGCGACATGTCTACTCCCTCACCACACGTACGCGAGGACTTCGCCGCCCACGCCCTGTCTGGCCGCCTGGCGATCCGTCAGCAGGCCCGAGGATGTCGAGATGATCGCCACGCCCAGGCCGCCGAGCACGCGCGGCAGGTTGGTGGATTTCGCGTACACCCGCAGACCGGGCTTGGACACTCGCCGCAGTCCGGCGATGCTCCGCTCCCGGCTCGGTCCGTACTTGAGCTGGACGATCAGCGACTTGCCCACCCGAGCGTCTTCGGTCCGGTAATCGCTGATGTAGCCCTCACTCTTGAGGATCTGGGCGATGTTGGCCTTGATCTTGGAGTGCGGCAACGTCACCTCGTCGTGATACGCCGAATTGGCGTTACGCAGACGTGTCAAGAAGTCTGCGATCGGATCCGTCATCGTCATGACAGCGTTGGTACCTTCCTCGCGGTGGTTCCCGGTTCGGGCCTGTCGCGCACCTGTTCTGGGTTGGTCTTGGGGTCCTGGCTCTTACCAGCTGCTCTTCTGCACGCCGGGCAGCTCGCCCGCGTGCGCCATCTCGCGCAGGCAGATCCTGCACAGGCCGAATTTGCGGAACACCGCGCGTGGGCGGCCGCACTTGTTGCAGCGCGTGTAGCCGCGCACCGCGAACTTCGGCTTGCGGTTGGCCTTGTTGACCAGTGCCTTCTTCGCCATCTACTCAGTTCTCCTTGAAGGGAAAGCCGAGGGCCCGCAACAGCGCTCGTCCTTCGTCGTCGGTCGTCGCCGAGGTGACGACGTTGATGTCCATGCCGCGGACCCGGTCGATCTTGTCCACGTCGATCTCGTGGAACACCGACTGCTCGGCCAGGCCGAACGTGTAGTTGCCGACCCCGTCGAACTGCTTGGGCGACAGGCCGCGGAAGTCGCGGATACGCGGCAGCGCGATCGAGGTGAGGCGGTCGAGGAACTCCCACATCCGGTCCCCGCGCAGCGTGACCCGGGCACCGATCGGCATACCCTCGCGCAACTTGAACTGCGCGATCGACTTGCGCGCCCTGCGGATCTCGGGCCGTTGCCCGGTGATCAGCGCCAGGTCGTTGACCGCGCCGTTGATCAGCTTCGCGTCCC
>NZ_LZJB01000068.1:0-27833 GCF_001666895.1 Mycobacterium sp. E3298 | reverse complement strand
GTCGAAGGCCAAACCGATATCGGCGCCCGTCTCGCGGACGTAGGCCTGCAGGTCCACCAGGTTGGCCGGGTCGAGCGGGTTGGCCTCGTGATTGGGGAACGAGCCGTCGAGCTCGAAGTACAACGGCAGCAACGTGATCGAGTCGATCGCCCCGAGCACCGCGGGCGCGGTGAGGCCGGCCATGCCGTTGCCCGCGTCCACCGCCACCCGCAGGGGGCGCAGCCCCGAGGTGCTGACCAGCGAGCGCAGAAACTTCCCGTAGTCGTCCAGCACGTCGCGGTCGCTCACGGTTCCGGGCTGTCCGTCATAGCGCTCGACCCCGGCGATCACGGACTCGCTGACGGTGCGCAGGCCGCTGTCGGCGCCGACCGGCTTCGCGGCCGCCCGGCACAACTTGATGCCGTTGTAGGCCGCCGGGTTGTGGCTCGCGGTGAACATCGCGCCCGGGCAGTCCAGCAATCCGGAGGCGAAGTAGAGCTGATCCGTGGAGGCGAGACCGATGCGGACCACGTCCAGGCCCTGGCCCGTCACACCGGAAGCGAAGGCCGCGGCCAGCGTGGGCGAACTGTCCCGCATGTCGTAACCGATCACCACCTGCCGGGCGCCCTCGTCGCGCATCAGCTCGGCGAACGCCGCGCCCAAGGCGGTGACCAGCGGCTCGTCGAGTTCTTCGCCGACCAACCCCCGCACGTCGTAAGCCTTGACGACGCGGTGCACGGTCGCGGCGAGCCGAGACATGCGGGGGCCTCCTGACGCCTTGAAAGGGTTCGCGTTCCTTCGCCTCTTGGCCGTCAGCCTATCGGCCCCAGGGAAACACGGGCCGCAGCGGTGCGCGGGGGCCGCGCGCCACACCCGAACGGCTAGTCCTTGGGGTCGGGCAACACCCGCAGGTGTCCGCGGCGCCGGCCCGACCGATGCTCGGGTGGCGCCAGCACACTGCTGCTTGGCGCGGTGGCCCCGCCGTGATGAATGTGCGGGTCCGCGAAGCCGTTCAGGGGCGTGCCGGTGCCGCCATAGGGCACGGCGCGCTCGACCTGGCCGCCTTCGCGCACCGCGTCGGCGAGGGCGACCAGGTCGTCCTCGTCGGGGTGCGTGGGCTCAGCATGCAGGGGACCGGCGTGGCGCACGAGATCCCATCCGCGGGGTGCGGTGATCCGGCCGGCATGGCCGACGCACAGGTCCCACGAATGCGGCTCCCGCGCGGTCGCGAGTGGCCCCACCACTGCCGTCGAGTCCGAGTAGACGAACGTCAAGGTCGCCACGGCGTAGTGCGGACACCCGGGCCGGCAACAGCGACGGGGAACGTTCACGAGCGAAAGGCTATCGTGCGCAAACGCCGGTGAAGCGCCGGACACGCGCAACCGGCGGGCCCCCGATGTTCAACCGTTACCATCGGCGCGTGGGCGATTCGCGCAGCTTCCCGCGGAGGGATCGGCCCCAGGGCCGATTCGCTTCCCACCGGTCCTCCCGCCGGGGCCGCGATGTGCGCGGCCCGCTGCTGCCGCCGACGGTGCCCGGGTGGCGCAGCCGGGCCGAGCGATTCGACATGGCGGTGCTGGAGGCCTACGAACCCATCGAGCGGAATTGGCAGGCGCGCCTCGCCGATCTCGACGTGGCGGTCGACGAGATTCCCCGCATCGCGGCCAAGGATCCCGACAGCGTGCAGTGGCCGCCGGAGGTCATCGCCGACGGGCCGATCCCGCTGGCGCGATTGATCCCGGCCGGTGTCGACGTCCGCGGCAACGCCACGCGGGCGCGAATCGTTCTGTTCCGCAAGCCGATTGAGCGACGGGCCAAGGACACCGTCGAGCTCGGTGATTTGTTGCACGAAATATTGGTGGCCCAGGTGGCCATCTACCTCGACGTGGAGCCGTCGATCATCGACCCGACGATCGACGACGAATGATGTTGCGGCGCGGCGTCAGATGATGCCGCGCTTGAGGCGGCGGCGCTCGCGCTCGGAGAGCCCGCCCCAAATGCCGAAGCGCTCGTCGTGCTCCAGGGCGTACTCCAGGCACTCGTGGCGTACCTCGCACCCCAGGCAGATCTTCTTGGCCTCGCGGGTGGAGCCGCCCTTCTCCGGGAAGAACGCCTCGGGATCGGTTTGGGCGCACAACGCCCGGTCCTGCCACTGGTCCGCGACGGGGGCCGGCATCGGCTCGGGTTCGAATGCGACTGGCGCATCAGGAACCACGGTCAAGTGCGGCCGGGCCGGTCGGACCGGCGCCGAGACGATGGGGGTGTGCGGCGTGCTCGCCATGACTCCTCGAAGATGTTCGTAAGACATACGGTCGTCCGCCTCCTCAGTTTGATTGAGAGAGTGAGTGGTTCCCACTATTTCTGATGTGTACAGACAATTCGAACAAGTGATCGAATCTCGGTCTGCGACACCGGAACCGGCCGGCCAACCGGGAAATGACACTGTTGTGATTAGACACGGGTTGACCAGCCGGGTCAAGCATTACGGCGCATTTCCATACCATCTCGTGACCGAATTACGGCGTTTCCGTTGTTTTGCGCATTCGGCGTGTCGATCACACCGACCACGACTACGCTTAAGGGCCGCGTAACGGCCCCGCCACCGCAAGGTCGCCGGGCAGTACTGTCGTCCACGTGAAGGTCACCGTTCTGGTCGGTGGGGTTGGCGGCGCCCGATTCCTGCTGGGGATTCAACAGCTGCTCGGGCTCGGTCAGTTCGGAACGCAACAGCACCCAGAAGCGGGAACCGGCAACCACGAACTTAACGCAATCGTCAACATCGGCGACGACGCTTGGATTCATGGACTGCGGGTCTGCCCGGATTTGGACACCTGCATGTACACCTTAGGTGGAGGGGTAGACCCGGAGCGCGGGTGGGGTCACCGCGACGAAACCTGGCACGCCAAAGAGGAATTGGCGCGCTACGGCGTGCAGCCGGACTGGTTCGGGCTCGGCGACCGGGATATCGCCACCCACCTGGTGCGCACCCAGATGCTCAACGCCGGCTACCCGCTGTCACAGATCACCACCGCGCTGTGCGACCGCTGGCAACCCGGTGCTCGATTGCTGCCGGCGAGCGACGACCGCTGCGAGACGCACGCTGTGATCACCGATCCCGACGACGGCACCCGCCGCGCGATCCACTTCCAGGAGTGGTGGGTGCGCTACCGGGCCGAGGTGCCCACGCACAGCTTCGCCTTCGTCGGCGCCGAAAAGGCCACCGCCACAAGTGAAGCGGTGGCCGCCATCGCCGACGCCGACGCCATCCTGCTGGCGCCGTCGAACCCGGTGGTCAGCGTCGGCGCCATCCTTGCGGTCCCCGGGATTCGCGCGGCGTTGCGCTCGGCGACCGCCCCGGTCGTCGGCTACTCCCCGATCATCGGTGGAAAACCCTTGCGCGGCATGGCCGATGCGTGCCTGTCGGTGATCGGGGTGGAATCCACCGCGGAGGCGGTCGGCCGGCACTACGGGGCGCGCGGCGGCACCGGGATACTGGACTGCTGGCTGGTGCACGAGGGCGATCACGCCGACATCGACGGCGTCGCGGTGACCGCCGTGCCGCTGTTGATGACCGACCCCAAGGCGACGGCCGAGATGGTGCGGGCCGGTCTCGAGCTCGCGGGCGTCACCCCATGACCGAACACGGCGCCGCCGCGGCGATCGAGATCCTGCCCGTGACCGGGCTTCCCGAGTTCCGGCCCGGCGACGACCTGAGCGCGGCGCTGGCCTCGGCCGCGCCCTGGCTGCGCGACCGCGACGTCGTCGTGGTGACCAGCAAGGTGGTGTCCAAGTGCGAGGGCCGGCTGGTGCCTGCCCCGCAGGACGCCGAGCAGCGCGACGAACTGCGGCGCAAGCTCGTCGACGACGAGGCCGTGCGGGTGCTGGCGCGCAAGGGCCGCACCCTGATCACCGAGAACCGCATCGGCCTCATCCAGGCCGCCGCGGGCGTGGACGGATCCAACGTGGGCCGCGACGAACTCGCGCTGCTGCCGGTCGACCCCGACGCCAGCGCCGCGGCGCTGCGGGCCGGGCTGCGCGAGCGGCTGGGCGTCGACGCGGCGGTGGTCATCACCGACACGATGGGCCGCGCCTGGCGCAACGGCCAGATCGACGCCGCGGTGGGCTCGTCGGGTCTGGCTGTGCTGCACGGGTATTCGGGGGCCGTCGACCGGCACGGCAACGAGCTGGTGGTCACCGAGATCGCGGTCGCCGACGAGGTCGCGGCCGCGGCCGATCTGGTGAAGGGCAAGCTGACCGCCATGCCGGTCGCCGTGGTGCGCGGCCTCACGGTGGCCGACGACGGCTCGACGGCCCGGCAGCTGTTGCGGCCCGGCGAGGAGGACCTGTTCTGGCTCGGCACCGCCGAGGCCCTCGACATGGGGCGCCGGCAGGCCCAGCTGCTGCGCCGGTCCGTGCGCCGGTTCAGCGCCGAGCCCGTCGCGCCCGTGCTGATCGAAGACGCCGTTGCCGAAGCCCTCACCGCCCCGGCCCCGCACCACACCCGCCCGGTCCGGTTCGTCTGGTTGCGGACTCCCGACGTCCGGCTGCGGCTGCTGGACCGGATGAAGGACAAGTGGCGCTCCGACCTCGCCGGCGACGGCCGGCCCGCCGACTCGGTGGAACGCCGGGTGGCGCGGGGCCAGATCCTCTACGACGCACCCGAGGTCGTCATCCCGATGCTGGCTCTCGACGGCGCGCACACCTACCCCGACGCCGCCCGCACCGAGGCCGAGCACACCATGTTCACCGTCGCCGTCGGGGCGGCCGTGCAGGCCCTGCTCGTCGCCCTGGCCGTGCGGGGGGTGGGCAGCTGCTGGATCGGCTCGACCATCTTCGCCCCCGACCTGGTGCGCGCCGAACTCGAATTGCCCGCCGATTGGGAGCCGTTGGGCGCAATCGCGATCGGTTACCCCGAGGAACCCGCCGGCCCGCGCGACGCCGCGGACGCCGGGGATTTGTTGATCCGCAAGTGATACTGGCCCCATGAGATTCGCGGGCAAGGCGGCGGCGTCCGCCGACAAGGCCCGCGGCGGCTACTACACGCCCGCGCCCGTGGCCCGGTTCCTGGCCGGCTGGGTTCGCGAAGCCGGACCGCGCATCGTCGAACCCTCCTGCGGCGACGGTGCCATCCTGCGCGAGCTGGCCGCCCTCGGCGGACGGCCCCGCGGCGTCGAACTCGTCGGCGAGGAGGCGGCCAAGGCAAGGCAATTCGCGCCCGTCGACGCCGCGAACCTGTTCGGCTGGCTCGCCACCACCGAACCCGGCGCCTGGGACGGCGTCGCCGGGAACCCGCCCTACATCCGGTTCGGCAACTGGGCGGCCGAGCAGCGCGAGCCCGCGCTGGAACTGATGAGGCGCGCGGGCCTGCGGCCCAGCCGCCTGACCAACGCCTGGGTCCCCTTCGTGGTGGCGAGCTCGATCTTGGTGCGCGACGGCGGCCGGGTGGGACTGGTGCTGCCGGCCGAATTGCTTCAGGTCACCTACGCCGCGCAGCTGCGCGAGTTCCTGCTGAGCCGGTTCAGCGACATCACCCTGGTGACGTTCGAGCGCTTGGTGTTCGACGGCATCCTGCAGGAGGTCGTGCTGTTCTGCGGGGTCGCCGGCGCCGGGCCGGCCCGCATCCGCACCCTGCACCTCACCGACGCCGACGCGCTCGCGCGCGCGGCCCTGGACGTCGACTGGGCTCCCGCGCTGCTGCACGAGAACGAGAAGTGGACCAAATACTTTCTGCGCCCTGACGCGATCCGGGCGCTGCGAACGCTCAAGGGATCGGCGGCCATGACCCGCCTCGGCTCGGTCGCCGACGTGGACGTCGGCATCGTCACGGGCCGCAACAGCTTCTTCACGTTCACCGACGCGCAGGCCCGCGAACTCGCGCTGCTGCCCCACTGCGTGCCGCTCGTCTCGCGCAGCGCGCAGCTATCCGGGCTGTTCTACGACACCGACTGCCGGGCAGGCGATGTCGCGGCCGGGCGTCGGACCTGGCTGCTCGACGCGCCGCGCGAGCCGGACGACCCCGCGCTGATCGCACACATCCGGGCCGGTGAGTCCGCCGGCGTGCACCGGGGCTACAAATGCTCGATCCGCAAGCCGTGGTGGAGCACTCCGTCGCCGTGGGTCCCGGATCTGTTCCTGCTGCGACAGATTCACCTGGCGCCGCGGCTGACCGTCAACGCCGCCGACGCGACGAGCACCGACACCGTGCACCGGGTCCGGCTCTCCCCCGGCGTCGAGGCGGCCGCGCTGGCCACCGCCTTCCACAACAGCGTGACGTTCGCCTTCGCCGAGATCATCGGCCGCAGTTACGGCGGGGGGATCTTGGAGCTGGAACCCCGCGAGGCCGAGCAGCTGCCCATTCCCCCACCGGCGCTGGCCGGCCCGGGGCTGGCCGGCGACGTCGACCTGCTGTTGAAGGCCAACGAGATCGACAAGGCGCTGGACCTCGTCGACCGCCACGTCCTGATCGACCGCCTGGGTCTGCAACCCGAGGTGGTGGCGCGGTGCCGCGCGGCATGGGCCTCGCTGCGGGATCGCCGGAAGCGGCGGGGCGCCCGGTGAGCGTCCGGGAGTCGGCTATCGCGCTGCTGTCCGACTGGCAGGCGCCCGACGCCGGGCAGGATTCGTTGCGCCACGCGGTGCTTGCCTTCGTGCTCGCCCGTCCCGACGCGTGCCGCCGCGAGTGCGTGCCCGGCCACGTCACGGCGTCGGCGCTGGTGGTCGACCACACCGGCGACCGCGTGCTGCTGACGTTGCATCCGCGGCTGGGCCGCTGGGTGCAGCTGGGCGGCCACTGCGACGATGACGACCGCGACATCGCCGCCGCCGCCCTGCGCGAGGCCACCGAGGAGTCCGGCGTCGACGGCCTGCGCATCGAACCCCGGCTGGCCGCGGTGCACGTCCACCCGGTCACCTGCTCGCTGGGCGTGCCCACCCGCCACCTGGATCTGCAGTTCGTGGCGCACGCGCCGGCCGGCGCGCGAATCGCGATCAGCGACGAGTCGGATGACCTGCGGTGGTGGCCGGCCGACGCCCTGCCGGACGGGACCGACCACGCGCTGGCGTATTTGGTCGCGCGCGCTCGGGGCACCACCCGGTCGCGCGGGTCACGCTAGCGTGACCGACGGCGCCGGGCGCCACGCTGGCGTGACGCTCGGCGGAAGAGGGCGTGCGCCTTAGACGTCGCTCGAGTAGCGGATCCCGCCGTCGGGAATCGCAACGCCGGGCCAGACCCGGGCGCCGCGCAGCAGCTCGCAGCGCGCGCCGATGTCGGCGCCGTCGCCGATCACGCCGTCGCGGATCAGCGCCCGCGGGCCGATGCGCGCGCCGAAGCCGATGATCGAGCGCTCGATCACGCTGCCGGCCTCGACCTTGACGCCGTCGAAGATCACCGCGCCGTCCAGCCGCACGCCGGGCCCGATCTCGGCGCCCCGCCCGACGACGGTGCCGCCGACCAGCACCGCGCCCGGCGACACCGCCGCGCCGTCGTGCACCAGCTGCTCGCCGCGGTGGCCGTGCAGCGCGGGTGACGGCGCGATGCCGCGCACCAGGTCCGCCGAGCCGCGCACGAAGTCCTCCGGTGTGCCCATGTCCCGCCAGTAGGTGGCGTCGACGTAGCCGCAGACCTTGACGTCCGGGTCCTTGAGCAGGGCCGGGAACACCTCGCGTTCGACCGACACCTCGCGGCCCCGCGGGATCCGGTCGATGATGCCGCGGGCGAACACGTAAGTGCCCGCGTTGATCTGGTCGGTCGGCGGGTCCTGCGTCTTCTCCACGAAGGCGGTGACCCGGCCGTTCTCGTCGGTGGTGACGCAGCCGAAGGCCCGGGGGTCGCCCACCCGCACCAGGTGCAGCGTGACGTCGGACTGCTGGGCCCGGTGGAAGTCGATGATCTGGTTGAGGTCCGAGCCCGAGAGCACGTCGCCGTTGAACACCAGCACGGTGTCGTGGCGCAGGTGGCCGGCGACGTTGGCGATGCCGCCGCCGGTCCCCAGGGGGCTGTCCTCGGTGACGTATTCGATCTGCAGGCCCAGCTTGGATCCGTCGCCGAACTCCGCCTCGAACACCGCGGCCTGGTACGAGGTGCTCAGGATGACGTGCTCGATGCCCGCTGCGGCGATCCTCGACAGGAGGTGGGTCAGGAACGGCAGACCGGCGGTGGGCAGCATCGGCTTGGGCGCCGAGAGCGTCAGCGGCCGCAGCCGGGTGCCCTTGCCGCCGACCAGAATCACCGCATCGACTTGCGGGTTAGCCATTTGCGCGCCGCCCTTCCGCCAGTTTCCGTCTCCGATCCCGCAGCGCGCCGCGCACCATCAGGCGGGACCGCAACGCCAACGAGCCCCGCAGCACCCAGCGCAGCGGCGCCCGCCACCACCCCGCGTGCCGGTCGGCCAGGAACAGGTAGGTGCTCTCGTGATGCGCGGCCAGGTGGCTCGCCGGGTCGTCCCCGGTGGAGTGGCCCTTGTGGTGCAACACCTCGGCCGACGGCACGTAGACGCTCAGCCAGCCGGCCCGGCCGAGCCGGTCCCCGAGGTCGACGTCTTCCATATACATGAAGTAGCGCTCGTCGAACCCGCCGACCTGGGCGAAGGCGGACCGACGGACCAGCAGACAAGACCCGGACAACCAGCCCACCGGGCGTTCGGTGGGCTCCAGCCGCTCCTGCCGGTAGGCCGCCGACCACGGGTTGCGCTTCCAGACCGGGCCGACGACCGCGTGCATGCCGCCGCGGACCAGGCTGGGCAGGTGCCGCGCCGACGGGTACACCGAGCCGTCCGGGTCGCGAATCAGCGGGCCGAGTGCGCCGGCGCGCGGCCAGCGGGTCGCGGCGTCCAGCAGGGCGTCGATGCTGCCCGGACCCCATTGCACGTCCGGGTTTGCCACGATCACCCAGTCGTCGCCCGGGTCGAGTTGTTCGACCGCCCGGTTCACCGCGGTGCCGTACCCGAGGTTGGCCCCGGTGTGGAACAGCCGAACGTTCGGGTAGCGCTCGACGGCGGCCTCCGGCGTCCCGTCGGTGGAGCCGTTGTCGGCCATCAGCACGCACACGGGCCGCTCGGTGGCCAGCGACAGCGAGGCCAGGAAGCGCTCGAGGTGTGGGCCCGGTGAGTAGGTCACCGTCACGACCGGCAGGACGTCAGTCACGCGTCGAGGGTAACGGTCGGTCGGCGGCCGCGAGCGCCGCGACAAGCGCGGGGCGCCAGGGCCGTAACGGCCGCAGGCCCGCCGCGGCGGACTCGCGGCCCGACAGCGCGGAGTAGGCCGGGCGCGGCGCGGGCCTGGGAAACTCGGCGGTGCTGACCGGCCGGACGCGCTCGGGGTCGGCGCCGCATGCCTCGAAAATCGCGCGGGTCTGCTCGAAGCGGGACACCGCGCCCTCGTTGGCGGCGTGCAGGATCGGCCCGGGCACGCCGTCGTCGGCGATCTGCAGTAGCGCCTCCGCCAGGTCGCCCACGTAGGTGGGCGACCCGACCTGGTCGTCGACCACGTTGACCGGGCCGTCCCCGGCGGCCAGCCGGCGCATGACGGCGACGAAGTCCTTGCCGTCGGCGCCGGTGTAGACCCAGGCGGTGCGGACGATGACGGCCTCGGGAAGCGCCGCCAGCACGGCCTGCTCCCCGGCGAGCTTGCTGCGCCCGTAGACCCCCGACGGCGCGGTCCGGTCGCTGGGCTCATACGGGCGCGGGTCGGCGCCGTCGAAGTCCCCGTTGAAGACGTAGTCGGTGGAGACGTGGATGAACCGGGCGCCGACGCGCGCGCAGGCGCGGGCGATGTTCTCCGGTCCGGTGGAGTTGACGGCGTAGGCGCCGGCCTCGTCGCTCTCGGCGCCGTCGACGTCGGTGTACGCCGCGCAGTTGATCACCACGTCGCCACCGCGGACGATCCGCTCGGCGGCGGCGGGGTCGGTGATGTCCCACTCCGACGACGTGAGGGCCAGCACGTCACGGCCCTGACCGGCCGCGAGCGAGCGCAAGTAGCGGCCCAGTTGGCCCCCGGCACCGGCGATCACGATCCTGCTCGACATGGTTTGAGTTTGGCATGCGCGCAAAAGCGCGGGCGACGGCCGGGGCGCGCGGGGGTTCGCTACCCGCGAAGCGTCTGTGTCGCAAGTAACCTAGTGGGATGCCTGTGCAACGTGTGGTTCGTGTGATTGCCACTGCGCTCACGCTCGT
This sequence comes from Mycobacterium sp. E3298, assembly GCF_001666895.1. Classification (NCBI taxonomy): domain Bacteria; kingdom Bacillati; phylum Actinomycetota; class Actinomycetes; order Mycobacteriales; family Mycobacteriaceae; genus Mycobacterium; species Mycobacterium sp. E3298. The sequence continues at coordinate 17,685 of NZ_LZJB01000068.1, read as the reverse complement.
TGTCGTCCTCGGCACCGGGCTGGCGTGGAGCAACGTCCGCTCCTTCGAGGACGGCATCTTCCACATGTCCGCACCCTCGCTCGGCAAGGGCGGCGACGACGGCGCGATCGACATCCTGCTGGTCGGCCTCGACAGCCGCACCGACGCCCACGGCAACCCGCTGTCGCAGGAGGAACTGGCCACCCTGCGCGCCGGCGACGAGGAAGCGACCAACACCGACACGATCATCCTGATCCGGATCCCCAACAACGGGAAGTCGGCGACCGCCATCTCGATCCCCCGCGACTCCTACGTCGCGGCCCCCGGCCTGGGCAAGACGAAGATCAACGGCGTCTACGGCCAGACCCGCGAGGCCAAGCGCACCAGCCTGGTCAAGGCCGGCGACTCGGCCGAGGACGCCGCCGCGCAGGGCACCGAGGCCGGGCGCGAAGCGCTGATCAAGACCGTCGCCGACCTCACCGGCGTCACCGTGGACCACTACGCCGAGATCGGCCTGCTCGGGTTCTCGTTGATCACCGACGCGCTCGGCGGCGTGGACGTCTGCCTCAAAGAGCCGGTGTTCGAACCGCTTTCGGGTGCCGACTTCCCGGCCGGCCCGCAGCGGCTGGACGGGCCGGAGGCGCTGAGCTTCGTCCGCCAGCGGCACGAGCTGCCGCGCGGCGACCTGGACCGGGTGGTGCGCCAGCAGGTGGTGATGGCCTCGCTGGCCCACCGGGTCATCTCCGGCAAGACGCTGTCCAGCCCCACCACGGTCAAGAGGCTCGAGGCGGCCGTGCAGCGCTCGGTGGTGATCTCGTCGGGTTGGGACGTCATGGACTTCGTGCAGCAGATGCAGAAACTGGCCGGTGGCAATGTCGCGTTCGCCACCATCCCGGTGCTCGACGGCGCCGGCTGGAGCGACGACGGCATGCAGAGCGTGGTGCGGGTGGATCCGCACCAGGTCGCCGACTGGGTCAGCGGGCTGCTGCACGACCAGGAGCAGGGCAAGACCGAGGAGATCGCCTACACCCCGGCGAAGACCACCGCCAGCGTGGTCAACGACACCGACATCAACGGGCTGGCGTCGGCGGTGTCGCAGGTGTTGACGTCCAAGGGATTTGGTGCGGGCACGGTTGGCAACAACGATGGCGGCCACGTCAAGGGCAGCCAGGTGCGGGCCGCCAAGACCGACGACGTGGGCGCCCAGGAGGTGTCCAAGGAGCTGGGCGGGTTGCCGGTGGTCGCTGATCCGTCCCTGGCACCGGGCTCGGTTCGGGTGGTGCTGGGCAACGACTACAGCGGCCCCGGTTCGGGCCTGTCCGGCACCGGGACGGTGATGCCCGCCCGGGTGTCCAACGTCGGTTCGGTGGCGGCGGACCCCAACGTCCCGGCGCCCTCGCCGATCCTGACCGCCGGTTCCGACAAGCCCGAGTGCATCAACTGAGCACGCTTTCCGGCGCCATCCTGGACCCGATGCTGCGGGCCGATCCGGTCGGCCCGCGCATCACCTATTACGACGACGCCACCGGCGAGCGCATCGAGTTGTCCGCGGTCACGCTGGCCAACTGGGCGGCCAAGACCGGCAACCTGTTGCGCGACGAGCTGGGCGCCGGGCCGGGCAGCCGGGTCGCGATCCTGCTGCCGGCGCACTGGCAGACCGCGGCCGTGTTGTTCGGCGTGTGGTGGATCGGCGCCGAGGCGGTGCTCGAACCGGGCGCGGCGGACCTCGCACTGTGCACCGCCGGGCGGCTGGACGAGGCGGACTCGATGGCCGGTGAGGTGGCGGTGCTGTCGCTGGACCCGTTCGGTCGTCCGGCCGCGGACCTCCCGATCGGCGTCACCGACTACGCCACCGCCGTGCGCGTGCACGGCGACCAAATCGTCGCCGAACGCCATCCCGGCCCGGCGCTGGCCGGCCGGTCCGTCGACGAGGTGCTGGCCGACTGCCAAAGCTCTGCCGCCGCAAGGGAATTGACCGCCAAGGACCGGGTGCTTTCCACCGCCGCGTGGCCAGGCCCCCGGGAACTGGTGGACGGCCTGTTGGCGATCCTGGCCGTCGGCGCGTCGCTGGTGCAGGTCGCCCATCCCGACCCGTCGGCGCTGGCGCGCCGGATCGAGACCGAGAAGGTCACCCGGGTGCTCTAGGGACGCGCGATTCATATTGATATCGCTATATTTCAATGTTAACGTCGAGCGAGCGTCGGTTGACGCGGCGACGACAAGGAGGTCCGGGCAATGGCGGGGTACGCGCTCTTGGCAAAGGCGGCATCGACTGTGGTCACCGGCCTCGTCGGCGTGACGGCTTACGAGGTGGTGCGCAAGGCCGTGGCCAAGGCGCCGCTGCACGAGACCGCGGTGTCGGCGGCGGAGCTCGGGCTGCGCGGAACCCGCAAGGCCGAGGAGGCCGCCGAGTCGGCCCGGCTCAAGATCGCCGACGTCATGGCAGAAGCCCGCGAGCGCATCGGCGAGGAAGCGCCCACCCCGGCCGTCGCCGACGTCCACCAGCACGACCACTGACCCCCGTTTACATGGCGCTCGCCACCGCCCTCGAGCCGGTCCGCTCGAAAGACCCTGCGCTGCAGGTTATTTCGGATGCGGCCGGGCGCATGCGGGTTTCCGTCGACTGGCTGCGGTGCGACTCCCGGCGCGCGGTGGCGGTCGAGGAGGCCGTCGCCAAGGAGGACGGCGTGCGTGTGGTGCACGCCTACCCGCGCACCGGATCGGTCGTCGTCTGGTACTCGCCCCGGCGGTGTGACCGCGCCGCGGTGCTGGCGGCGATTGCCTCCGCCGCGCACGTCGCCGCCGAGCTGATCCCGGCCCGCGCTCCGCATTCGTCGGAGATCCGCAATACCGACGTGCTGCGGATGGTCATCGGCGGCGCGGCGCTGGCCCTGCTCGGCGTGCGCCGCTACGTGTTCGCCCGGCCACCGCTGTTGGGCCCGAACGGCCGGATCCTGGCCACCGGCGTCACCATCTTCACCGGCTACCCGTTCCTGCGCGGGGCGCTGCGCTCGTTGCGCTCGGGCCGGGCCGGCACCGACGCCCTGGTGTCGGCCGCGACGGTGGCGAGCCTGGTGCTGCGCGAGAACGTGGTGGCGCTCACCGTGCTGTGGCTGCTCAACATCGGTGAGTACCTGCAGGACCTGACTTTGCGCCGCACCCGGCGGGCGATCTCGGAGCTGCTGCGCGGCAGCCAGGACACGGCCTGGATCCGGCTCGCCGACGGGGCCGAGGTCCAGGTCCCCATCGATACAGTGGAGATCGGCGACGAGGTGATCATTCACGACCACGTCGCGATCCCGGTCGACGGCGAGGTCGTCGACGGCGAGGCGATCGTCAACCAGTCCGCGATCACCGGTGAGAACCTGCCCGTTTCGGTCGCAGTGGGCGCGCACGTGCACGCCGGGTCGGTCGTGGTGCGCGGGCGCCTCGTGGTGCGGGCCGAGGCCGTCGGCAACCAGACGGCGATCGGACGCATCATCACCCGCGTCGAGGAGGCGCAGCACGACCGGGCGCCCATCCAGACCGTCGGCGAAAACTTCTCCCGCCGTTTCGTTCCCACCTCGTTCATCGTCTCGGCGCTCACCCTGGCGGTCACCGGGGACGTGCGCCGCGCGATGACCATGCTGCTGATCGCCTGCCCCTGCGCGGTGGGCCTGTCCACCCCGACGGCCATCAGCGCCGCGATCGGCAACGGCGCGCGCCGCGGCATCCTGATCAAGGGCGGATCGCACCTCGAGCAGGCCGGCCGGGTGGACGCGATCGTGTTCGACAAGACCGGCACGCTGACCGTCGGCCGTCCGGTGGTCACCAACATCATTGCGTTGCACAAGGATTGGGAGCCCGAGCAGGTGCTGGCCTACGCGGCCAGCTCGGAGATCCACTCCCGCCATCCACTGGCCGAGGCGGTGATCCGCTCGACCGAGGAGCGCCACATCACCATCCCGCCGCACGAGGAGTGCGAGGTCCTGGTCGGCCTGGGCATGCGCACCTGGGCCGACGGCCGCACCCTGCTGCTCGGCAGCCCCGGCCTGCTGCGCGCCGAGAAGGTGCGGGTGTCGAAGAAGGCCTCGGAGTGGGTGGACAGGCTGCGGCGCCAGGCCGAGACCCCGCTGTTGCTCGCGGTCGACGGCAAGCTGGTGGGCTTGATCAGCCTGCGCGACGAGGTGCGCACCGAAGCGGTCGAGGTGCTTAAACAGTTGCGGGACAATGGGATTCGCCGCATCGTCATGCTCACCGGCGACCATCCCGACATCGCCCAGGTGGTCGCCGAGGAACTGGGGATCGACGAGTGGCGCGCCGAGGTGATGCCGGAGGACAAGCTCGAGGTGGTGCGCGGCCTGCAGAACGACGGCTACGTGGTCGGCATGGTCGGTGACGGCATCAACGACGCCCCGGCACTGGCGGCGGCCGACATCGGGATCGCGATGGGCCTGGCCGGAACGGACGTCGCGGTGGAGACCGCCGATGTGGCGCTGGCCAACGACGACCTGCATCGCCTGCTCGACGTCCGGGATCTGGGCGCCCGGGCCGTCGACGTCATCCGGGAGAACTACGGCATGTCGATCGCGGTCAACGCCGCCGGGCTGATCATCGGCGCGGGCGGCGCGCTGTCCCCCGTGCTGGCCGCGATCCTGCACAACGCGTCGTCGGTCGCGGTGGTGGCCAACAGCTCCCGGCTGATCCGGTACCGGCTCGACTAGCTCAGCAGCAGCCGCAGTCGTGGCCGCGCCAGGCCCTCACACCCTGCCAGGCCGCGACGCCGGCGATCCCGAGCCCGACCGCCGGGTCGATCCACCAGCCGCCGGACCAAAGCGCCATCGTCGCCAGCCCGACGAGCACCCCGGCCGCCTGGGCGGCGCACAGGTAGTTCTGCATCCCCTCGGCCTCGGTGGCGCCCGAGTCCAGCCGCGCGCCCAGTCGGCGGTTGGCCCGGCCGAGGATCGGCATCAGCAGCAACCCGGCGGCGGTCAGCGCGAGCCCGATCGCCGACGCCTCGGCGCGGTGCTCACCGATCAGCTCCCGCACGGATTCCGCGGCGATGTACGGGGCGGTCAGCCAGAACGACACCGCGACACCGCGTTGCGCGCGCCGCTCGGCGTCTGCCGAGAAGGTCCTGGCTCCGCTGAACCGCCACACCACCATCGCGCTGCCCAGCGCCTCGGACACCCCGCCGAGCGCCCAGCCGGTCAGCGCCACCGACCCGACCGCCAGGCCCTGCCACAGCCCGACGGCGCCCTCGACCAGCACCGCGACCAGGCTGATCCACGCGAGGCGCCGCGCCCACTCGGCGCTGCGCCGCCAACCGGCGTCCCGCGCCGCGGCGAGGGCGTGGCCGTCGGCGGTGAGCGAGAAGGTGGTCATGGCGCGAGGCTAGCGGCGATCACGCCCGGCGGCAGTCCCGGACACCAGCTAGTAACACAACCGTGTCAAACCTGACCGGTCAGCACCCGCTTGAGCACCTTTCCGCCCGCGTTGCGGGGCAGCGCGTCGACGAACAGCACGTCGCGGGGGACCTTGAAGCGGGCCAGCCGGTCCCGCACGTACTGCCTGACGTCATCCTCCGTCAGCGTCGCGCCCGGCCGCACCACGACGTAGGCACGCAACCGCTGCCCGAACTCCTCGTCGCCGACCCCGACCACCGCGACGTCGAGGACGTCGGGGTGGTGTGAGAGCGCCTCCTCGACCTCGCCGGGGTAGACGTTCTCCCCGCCGGAGACGATCATCTCGTCGTCGCGCCCATCGATGAAGAGCCGGCCGTCGGCGTCGAAGTGACCGACGTCGCCCGTGGACATCAGGCCCCGGATCGACTCCTTGGTGCCGCCACCGGTGTAGCCCTCGAAGGCCAGCACGTTGCCGACGAAGATGCGCCCCGGCGTCCCCGGCGGCGCCTCACGCCCGTCGGCGGTGAAGACCTTGACCACCGAGCCGGGCACCACCGCACCCACGCAGCCCGGCGCGACGGCCAGATCCGCGGGCGTGGCGATGGTGGCGTAGGCGACCTCGGTCGACCCGTACATGTTGTAGACCACGGGCCCGAGCGCCTCGAGCGCGCGAGTGGCCAGCGCGGCGCCCAGCTGCGAGCCGCCGATGAACACGATGCGCAGCGCCGACAGGTCGTGCTCGGCCAGGGCGGCGGGGCCCAGGTCGAGCAGGCGCCGCAACATGATCGGCACCACGATCATGGCGCTGGCCCGGTGTGCGGCCAGGCTGGCCAGCGTCTCCCGGGCATCGAAGTGGCGGCGCAGCACCAGGGTCGAGCCCAGCACCATGCCGTACATCGCATGGCTGAAACCCATCGAATGGAACAGCGGCACACAGCATTCGGTGACTTCCCGGCCGCGGAACGGGACCTTCCCGAGCAGGCCGCCGACCGGTATCAGCGAGTAGGGCTCCGAACGCGCGGCGCCCTTCGGCGTTCCGGTCGTCCCGCTGGTCGAGATGACGATCTTGGGCCGCCCGCCGGAGGCCGGCGGCGGGGCGGGATCACCCCGCTCGATCAGCGCGTCGAGCGAGTCGGAATCGGGCGTCTCCGTCCAGGCCAGGACGCGGCCGAGCGGCGGCCGGGCGTCGGCGACGACGGCGCCGTACTCCTCGTCGTAGACCAGGAGATCGGCGCGTTCGGAGGCCAGCATCCCGGCCAGCTGCGGGGCGCCGAAGCCGGTGTTGAGCAGCAGGACACCGGCGCCGCACTTGCCTGCGGCGTAGACGGCTTCCAGAAAGCCGCGGTGATTGCCGACCAGGATGGCCACGCCGTGACCCGGGCCCAGGCCGCGCCGGCGCCACTCGTTGGCCAGCGCGTTGGTCCGGCGGTCAAGTTCACCGAACGTCAGCGGGCCGCGCTCGTCGATCAGCGCCACCCCGTCGGGGTCCCGTCCGGCGGCGATCGCCGTCGCCGCACCCAGGATGCCGTAGCGCCGAACGGCGCCCAGCACCGGCGCGACGCGGCCGGGCGGTATCCACCGCAATCCCCCGGACCGGGCGTAGAGGAGCAGTGACCGGGCTTCCGCACCCGCGCGCCGAAGAATTTGCACACGTCGATGCTGCCGCCCGACACCGCGCCGGATAAGGGCGCAACGCCACTACGGACGGGGTCTTTCGTCACCATCGTTATTCTGGCTAACGACTAGACGGAAGGGGACGATTGCCGATGACGCGCACCGACAACGACAGCTGGGACCTGGCCACGAGTGTGGGGGCGACCGCCACCATGGTGGCCGCCGGACGGGCCCGGGCCACCCGCGACGGGCTGATCGACGACCCGTTCGCCGAGCCGCTGGTGCGGGCGGTCGGGGTGGACTTCATGACGCGCTGGGCGGCCGGCGAACTGGACTCCGCCGACGTCGACGAGCCCGGGGCGCCGTGGGGCATGCAACGCATGACCGACATGCTGGCCGCCCGCACGCGCTACATCGACGCCTTCTTCGCCGAGGCCGGCGCCGCGGGGATAAGCCAGGTGGTGATCCTGGCCTCCGGCCTGGACGCGCGGGCCTACCGGCTGCCCTGGCCGGCGGGCACCACGGTGTACGAGATCGACCAGCCGGAGGTCATCGAGTTCAAGACCGCCACCATCGCCGAGCTCGGTGCCCGGCCCACCGCCGAGGTGCGCGCCGTGCCGATCGACCTGCGCCACGATTGGCCGTCGGCGCTGCGAGACGCCGGATTCGACACCGCTCGACCCACCGCCTGGGCCGCCGAGGGATTGCTCGGCTTCCTGCCGCCCGAGGCGCAGGACCGGCTGCTCGACGACATCACCGCGCTGAGCGCCGCCGGCAGCCGGCTGGTGGCCGAGGTCTTCATCAACTCCGGCGCCAACGGGGACGCCCTGAACGCCGCCAGCCAGAAGTGGCGGGACAACGGCCTCGACATCGCGCTCGGCGACCTGGGCTTTCCGGGCGAGCGCAACGACGCGGCGACCCACCTGGAGCGGCACGGCTGGCGCCCGACTCGCACACCCCTGAATCAGCTGTTGGCCGACAACGGGTTACCTTTGCAGCGCACCGATCCCGGTGCGCCGTTCGCCCAGAACTACTACTGCATCGCAGAGTTGCACGCGGCCCGTTGACGGAAGGCCACCGATGGCAGACAGCACGCCCGCCAAGCCACTTGACGGATTCCGGGTACTCGATTTCACCCAGAACATTGCCGGGCCGCTGGCCGGTCAGGTGCTGGCCGACCTGGGCGCCGAGGTGATCAAAGTGGAGGCGCCCCACGGTGAGGCGGCGCGGCAGATCACCGCGGTGCTGCCCGGGCGCCCGCCGCTGCCCACGTTGTTTCTGCCCCACAACCGGGGCAAGAAGTCGGTGGCGGTGGACCTCACCGACGACGAGGCCAAGCAGCAGATCCTGCGGCTGGTCGACACGGCCGACGTCGTGCTGGAGGGATTCCGCCCCGGCGTGATGGAGCGCATGGGCCTGGGCCCCGATGACCTGCGCGCACGCAACCCCAGGCTGATCTACGCGCGGCTGTCGGCCTACGGCGGCAACGGCCCGCACGGCAGCAGGCCGGGCGTCGACCTGATGGTCGCCGCCGAGTCGGGCATGACCACCGGGATGCCCACGCCGACCGGCAAGCCCCAGATCATCCCGTTCCAGCTCGTCGACGCCGCCAGCGGTCACGTACTGGCGCAGGCGGTGCTGGCCGCGCTGCTCAACCGGGAGCGCCACGGGGTGGCCGACGTGGTGCGGGTGGCAATGTACGACGTCGCGGTCAACCTGCAGGCCGGCCAGCTCACGATCCACCTGAACAAGCCGAGCGAGGCGCCCAAACCCGATGCGGCACCGAAAGCCAAGAAGCGCAAGGGAGTCGGCTTCGCCACCCAGCCGTCGGACGCGTTCAAGGCCGCCGACGGGTACCTGGTGATCAGCGCGTACGTGCCCAAGCACTGGGCGAAGCTGTGCCAGATCATCGGCCGCCCCGACCTGCTGACCGACCAGCGGTTCATCGACCAGCGTTCGCGCGCAATGAATTACCACGAACTGACCGAGGAGCTCGAGTCTGCGCTGGCCGCCAAGACCGCGGCCGAATGGGTCGAGCTGCTTCAAGAAGGCGGCCTGATGGCCTGCCTGGCCTACACCTGGAAGCAGGTGGTGGACACCCCGCTGTTCGCCGAGAACGAGCTCGCCCTGCGCGTCGGCGACGGCGACGACACCGTCACGGTGGTCCGTATGCCCGCGCGCTACTCGAGCTTCGACGCGGCGGCCACCGAACCGCCGCCCGCGCCGGGACAGCACAACGACGAGTTCCTCACCGCGCCGCAGACCACGTCGTAAGCCGTCACTGGCTGGGCAGCCGCACCACCTGGACGAAGAACTCGTCGATCTGCTGGACGGCCTTCATGAACTGGTCCAGGTCAACGGGTTTGGTGACATACGCGTTGGCGTGCAGCTTGTAGCTGCGCAGAATGTCCTCCTCCGCCGATGAGGTGGTGAGCACGACGACCGGGATGCGGGCCAGATCGGGGTCGGACTTGACCTTCTCCAGCAGCTGACGGCCGTCGTATTTCGGCAGGTTCAGGTCCAGCAGGATGAGGTCGGGCCGCGGCGCGTCGGAGAACTGACCGCGCCGGTAGAGGTAGTCGAGGCCTTCCTCGCCGTCGTGCGCGACATGAAGCCGGTTGTTGAGTTTGTTGTGCTCGAACGCTTCTCGCGTGATCAGCTCGTCCCCCGGGTCGTCTTCGACGAGCAGGATGTCGATCGCTCTACCTTCTGACGTCATTGATGCGCTCCTTCCAAAGCGTCTGCGTCTGCTTCGCCAACGGGCTCGGGCTCGGGCATGGACATGGGCAGGGTGAACTCGAACCGGGTGCCCTCGGTGCGGGTCGTGTCGATCCGGATGGTGCCGCCGTGGTGCTCGACGATCTTCTTGACCAGCGCGAGGCCGACGCCGGTCCCGGCGTACACGTCGCGGCCGTGCAGGCGTTGGAAGATGACGAAGACCTTGTCGGCGAACTCCGCCGGGATGCCGATGCCGTTGTCCGACACGGTGATCACCCATTCGCGGTCATGAGCGGCGGTGCCCGGTGCGCACTCGATGACGACGCGTGGCCTGCGGTCCTTGTGCCGGAACTTCACCGCGTTGCCGATGAGGTTCTGCCACAGCATCGTCAGCAGCATCGGGTCGCCCTTGATCCGCGGCAGGGAGTCGGGTCGCACGACCTCGGCGTCGGATTCCTCGATCGCGGTGGCCAGGTTGGCCAGACCGGAGTCCAGCGTGGTGTCGAGGTCGACGTCGGTTTCCGTGGTGCCGAGCCGGCCGACGCGCGAAAAGGTGAGCAGGTCGTTGATCAGCGCCTGCATCCGCTTGGCCCCGTCGACCGCGAAGCCGATGTATTCGATGCCGCGCTCGTCGAGCTGATCGCCGTAGCGCCGCTCCAGCAGCTGGCAGAACGAGGCGACCTTGCGCAGCGGCTCCTGCAGGTCGTGCGACGCCACGTAAGCGAACTGCTCGAGTTCGGTGTTGGACCGGCGCAATTCGGCCGCCTGCTCGTCCAGTTGCGCCTGCGCCGAGTGTGAGATCTCGAGCTCCTCGACCATCCGCCTGCGCATGTTCTCCACGTCGATCGCCATGTCGCGAACGTCCTTGGGCCGCTTCGGCGCCGCGATGCTTTCCTCGAAGCTGCCCTGGGTGATCCGGCGGCACGCCGCGGCCAGCGCCGCGAGCGGCCGGGCGACCGTCTCCCGGATCAGGAACCCCAGCATCCCGGCCGTGACGAAGAACAACAACACCATGGCACCGAAAGCCCTGTCGCGCCAGGCATCAACGCGTTTGAGTTCGCCCGCCGCGGCCGCCCGGGCCGCGGACAGGTTCGCATTCTGGGTATCGAAAAGCATTCGCAGATGGTCGAATTCGGCCTTACCGCGCTCGGCCGACGGCTTGCTGTTGACGTTCTTGCCGTTCGGCAGCACGGTCGCGATCACCGGTTCGGCATAGCTTTCCCGCCACCTGGCCGCCGCGTCCTCGATCGCGTCCAGGTCACCCAACAGGTCCGGACGCCCACCCAGCCGGCGCCGGATCTCTTCCACCGCAGCCTGTTCGCTGTGCTGACCGTCGTAGTACGGCGTGAGGAATTGCCGGTCTCCGGCGATCAGGTAGCCGCGGATGCCGGTCTCCTGGTCGCGCAGCGCGGCCTGCAGCTGGAAGGCGGCCACGCGCGCCGGCTGGATGTTGTCGACGAGGTCGCGCGTCATCTGGTCCGTGCGATTCAGCAGCAACGCACCGACCACCGCGCCGGCGAGCACCATCGCGCCCATGCTGACCAACACGAGCGCCTGCCATCCGCGCACGGTGAGCTGCGACAGTCGCGGGCGGCGCAACCTCGGGGTCACGTGGTGGTCCTTTCCACCCGCAGCACCGCGATGTCGTCGGTGAGCCCGCCGTGCGACTGGGCGAGCTGCTGCGCGCCGTCGATGAGCGCATCGACGAACTCCGGGCCCGGCTTGGCCGCGTGCGATCGCGCCAGCGCGAGCAGGCCGTCCTCGCCGAGGCGCCGGATGCCTTGTCCCGAATATCCCTCGAACAGCCCGTCGGTCAGCAGCAGCAGCCCCTGACCCGGGGGCAGGTCCATCTCGAACCGCGGCCAGTCATCGTCGGCGCGCAGGCCCAGCGCCGGACCGCCCGGCGGCTCCACCCATTCCACGGCGCCGTCGCGCTGCAACAGCATCCCCGGATGGCCGGCGCGGATGGCGGTGATGCGCGTGCTGTCGGGCGGGATCTCCAAGCTGAGCACGGTCGCGAAAACGCCTGTGTCCGTTCGCTCCGAGTGCAGCACCCGCTCGAGCTGCCGCATCACTTCCACCCCGTGCACGCCGGCGAAGGTGAGCGCGCGAAACGCGATCCGCAGCGCCGCACCCAGGGCGGCCTCGTGCGGCCCGTGGCCGGCGACGTCACCGATCAGGACGTGCACGATCCGATCGGGTGTCTGGACCACGTCGTAGAAGTCCCCGCACAGCAACGCGTCCTCGCGACTCGGGCGGTACCGCGCGACGATGTCGACGCCCGGCTTGTCCAGCAGCAGCGGGGAGGGCAGCAGCCCGCGCTCCAGCAGCGCGTTCTCCCGCGCCCGCAGCCGGGTCGCGTGCAGGTCGGCCGCGATCAGCTCGGCCCGCTTGCGTTCGATCGCATACAGCAGCGCGCGCCGCAGCATCTCCGGCTCGACCCGGCCCTTGACCAGATAGTCCTGGGCGCCCGCAGCGACCGCGGACGCCCCGAAGTACTCGTCGTTCAGTCCGGTCAGCACCACGATCGGCACGGTGGCGTCGTGCTTGGCGATGCGGTCCAGCGCGTCGATGCCGTTGGCGTCGGGCAGGTGCAGGTCCAGCAGCACGCAGTCGGGCCGGGCGGAGGCCAGCTCGCGTTCGGCGTGGGCCATCGACTGCGCCCACACCACCCGGATATCGGCGACGGCGTCGGCGATCAGGTCTTCCACGAGCACCGCGTCCGCCCGGTCGTCCTCGACCAACAGCAACGACAATGACTGCCAACTCGCCGCCGGGGTCACTGGTGCGCGCACGGGCATCAATTCCCGGTCGTCCGGGGATGCGCCAAGGTAGCCACGCTGTTCACTTCAGACCCCCTGGCCGCGGTAAGACACATTTGTTCGACTTTACGTGTGGCCCTACCACCCCGATGGTTAACCGACGGAGATCCTATAGGTCAGCGCAGCAGCGCCCGCGACATGACCACGCGTTGGATCTGATTCGTGCCCTCGTAGATCTGAGTGATCTTGGCGTCGCGCATCATTCGCTCCACCGGGAAGTCGACGGTGTAGCCCGCGCCGCCGAACAGCTGCACGGCGTCGGTGGTCACCTCCATCGCCACGTCGGACGCCCAGCACTTGGACGCCGCGGAGATGAAGCCCAGGTTGGATTCGCCGCGCTCGGCGCGGGCGGCGGCGTGGTAGACCATCAGCCGCGCGGACTCGAGCTTCATGGCCATGTCGGCGAGCATGAACTGCACGCCCTGGTTGTCGCTGACCGGGCGGCCGAACTGCTTGCGGTCCTTGGTGTAGGCGATCGCGGCGTCCAGCGCCCCCTGCGCGATGCCGACCGCCTGCGCGCCGATCGTGGGCCGGGTGTGGTCCAGCGTCGCCAGCGCCGTCTTGAAGCCGGTGCCCGGCTCGCCGATGATCCGGTCGCCCGGGATGCGGCAGTTCTCGAAGTACAGCTCGGTGGTCGGCGAGCCCTTGATGCCGAGCTTGCGTTCCTTGGGACCGACCGTGAACCCCTCGTCGTCGGCGTGCACCATGAACGACGAGATGCCGTTGGCGCCCTTGTCCGGGTCGGTGACCGCCATGACGGTGTACCAGCTCGACTTGCCGCCGTTGGTGATCCAGCACTTGGCGCCGTTGAGAATCCAGTCGTCGCCGTCGGCCTTGGCCCGGGTCCGCATCGAGGCCGCGTCGCTGCCGGCCTCCCGCTCCGAGAGGGCGTAGGACGCCATCGCGGTGCCGTCGGCGATCGACGGCAGCACCTGCTTCTTGAGCTCGTCGGAGCCGCGCAGGATCAGCCCCATGGTGCCCAGCTTGTTCACCGCGGGAATCAGCGACGCCGAGGCGTCGACGCGGGCCACTTCCTCGATCACGATGCACGCCGCCACCGAATCCGCGCCCTGCCCGCCGTACTCCTCGGGCACGTGCACGGCGTTGAACCCCGACGCATTCAGCGCCTCGAGCGCCTCCTGTGGGAACCGCGCATTCTCATCCACGTCGGCCGCGTGCGGGGCGATCTCCTTCTCCGCCAGCGCGCGGATCGCCGCCCGCAACTCCTGGTGTTCCTCGGGCAACTGGAACAGATCGAACGTGGGGTCTCCGGCCCAACCAGCCATCGTGGCCTCCTCTAGCTACTAGCCAGTAACTTTACCCTGGCGCTTTTGCAGCGCCTCATCCTTGGCCCGCACGCTCTCGGCCAGCCGGCCCTGAAACTCGACGATGCGCGCCCGCAGCGCCGGGTCGGACGACCCGAGCATGCGCACGGCGAGCAGGCCCGCGTTGCGGGCGCCGCCGATCGAGACCGTGGCCACCGGCACGCCCGCCGGCATCTGCACGATCGACAGCAGCGAGTCGAGGCCGTCCAGCCGCGCCAGCGGGACGGGCACCCCGATCACCGGCAGCGGCGTCGCCGACGCGACCATCCCCGGCAGGTGTGCGGCGCCGCCGGCGCCCGCGATGATCACCTCGATGCCGCGGTCGGCCGCGCCGCGCGCATAGTCGAACATCACCTGTGGGGTCCGGTGCGCGGAGACCACCCGAACCTCGGCCGGAATGTCGAACTCGGCGAGCGCCTCGGCCGCGTCCTTCATCACCGACCAGTCGCTGTCGCTGCCCATGATCACGCCGACCCTGGGGTTGCTAGTCATGCGGATCCCATCCGTCCGTCCATTGCCCGTGTGACAACCAGTGTGCCGCGAGCTCGGCGCGCTCCCGCAGCGCGGCCAGCTGCGCCATGTCGGAGCCCAGGAAATTGACGTGGCCGACCTTGCGGCCGGGCCGTTCCTCCTTGCCGTAGAGGTGAACCCGCGCGTCGGGCATCCGCGCGAACAGGTGGTGCAACCGCTCGTCGACCGTCATCGCCGGCCGCTGCGCGGCGCCCAGGACGTTCGCCATCACCGTCACCGGGGCGATGGCATCGGTGTCGCCGAGCGGGTAGTCCAGCACCGCCCGCACGTGCTGTTCGAACTGGCTGGTGCGCGCCCCGTCCATGGTCCAGTGCCCGGAGTTGTGCGGCCGCATCGCGAGCTCGTTGACCAGCAGCTCACCCTGGACGGTCTCGAACAGCTCCACCGCGAGCACCCCGACCACGCCGAGTTCGGCGGCCAGCCGCAACGCCAGCTGCTGCGCGGCCGCGGCCACGTGCTCGGGCAGGTTCGGGGCGGGCGCGATCACCTGGACGCAGATCCCGTCGCGCTGGACCGTCTCCACCACCGGCCAGGCCGCGCCCTGGCCGAACGGCGACCGCGCCACCAGCGCCGACAGTTCGCGGCGCAGGTTCACCTGCTCCTCGGCCATCACCGGCACGCCATCGGCCAGGAAGCTGGTCGCGATATCGCGGGCGTGCGAGGGGTCGCGCGCCATCCGCACCCCGCGCCCGTCGTAGCCGCCGCGGACGGCCTTCACCACCACGGGGCCGCCGACGAGCTGCGCGAAGGCGTCCAGCTCCTCGAGATTCGCGATGCCGGCGTAGCGCGGGACCGGGGCGCCCATCGCGTCCAGCCGCCGGCGCATCACCAGCTTGTCCTGGGCGTGCACCAGCGCCTCCGGCGGCGGCGCGACGTTCACCCCCTCGGCAACCAGCTTCTCCAGCAGCTCGTTCGGCACGTGCTCGTGGTCGAACGTCAGCACATGGGCCCCGGCCGCGACCCGGCGCAGGTCGTCCAGCTCGGTGTGCGAACCGATCACGACGTCGGGCGTGACCTGCGCGGCCGGCTCGTCGGCGGCGGTGGCCAGCACGCGCAGCGTCTGCCCGAGGGCGATCGCGGCCTGGTGGGTCATCCGGGCCAGCTGTCCGCCGCCGACCATGGCGACCACCGGCGCTATCGTGGGTGCGGCCCCGGGAGGGCGTATGTTCGGCACGGCCATCATGGTGTCACGGCGCGGGCGGCGTGTTGACCGGCGGTGACGCCGAATCGTTATGTACGATTTTGCGTCTATTTTGTGTCCGTCCGTACACTGACCACTTGTGCCCTTCGCCGACGCCGCAATCGAGCGCATGCCCGGCTTTATTCAGCCCTATTTGCTGCGCCACCACGAACTGATCAAATTCGCCATCGTCGGCGGTACCACGTTCGTGATCGACTCGGCGATTTTCTACACGCTGAAACTGACAATTCTGGACTCCAAGCCGGTCACCGCGAAGGTCATCGCCGGCATCGTCGCGGTCATCGCGTCCTACGTGCTGAACCGGGAGTGGAGCTTCCGCGATCGCGGCGGCCGGGAGCGTCACCACGAGGCGCTGCTGTTCTTCGCGTTCAGCGGGGTGGGCGTGCTGCTGTCGATGGCGCCGCTGTGGTTCTCCAGCTACGTCCTGCAGCTGCGGGAGCCGATGGTGTCGCTGACCGTGGAGAACATCGCCGACTTCATCTCGGCCTACATCATCGGCAACCTGCTGCAGATGGCGTTCCGCTTCTATGCGTTCCGGCGCTGGGTGTTCCCCGACGAGTTCGCGCGCAACCCGGACAAGGCGCTGGAATCCGCCCTCACCGCGGGTGGTATCGCCGAAATGCTCGAGGACGAGATCGAGGGCGGCAACGTCACGCTGCTGCGGTCCTGGCGCAACCGGGCCGGCCGGCTGACTCAGCCGGGCGACTCCTCGGAACCCAGGGTGTCGAAGACTTCGTGATACAGCAGCGCGTGCACCTCGCGCAGCCGCGGTATGTCGTAGAACTCCAACGGGTCTTGTGACGCCGATTCGATAATCAACGTCCCGGTGCGAAACATCCGCTCGGTGATCCGGTCGCGGAATTCCACGCTGTTGATCCGCGCCAGCGGGATATCGATTCCGGTGCGGGTCAGCACCCCGTGCCGAAACATCACCCGCCGGTTCGTCACGACGAAATGGGTGGTCAGCCAGCTCAAGAACGGCCACAGCGTCAGCCAGCCAACGATCACCAGCCAGATGCCCCAGATGACGCCGTAGATGATGTTCTTGGCCAGCTGGCTCCAGTGCGTCGAGTTGAGGTATCCGGACCCGAACGCCGCGATCGCGGTCACCAGCAAAAGGACGACGACCGGCCAGATCAGCCGCTTCCAGTGCGGGTGGCGGTGGATGATCACCTGCTCGCCGGCGGCCAGGACGTTATCCGGATAGCTCACCTGCCAGAAGCTACCGCAGATGCACCACGTCACCGGCCGAAACGACGACCGTCTGTCCCCCACTTTCGATGCACAACCTGCCCTGGTCGTCGACCGCGCTCGCGTCCCCGACCACCTCTTTGCCACCCGGCAGGTGCGCCCGCACCCGCGCGCCGACCGTCAGGCTGCGCGCCCGGTAGTCGGCCGCCAGCGCCCAGTCGGCCCCGCGCGCGGCGCGCCAGGCCACGATCCGCCGCCCGAGTTCCTTCAACAGCCCGCACACCAGCCGGGTCCGGTCGGGCGCCGGCACGCCCAAGTCGACCAGCGAGGTGGCCCCCTCGACATCGGCCGGTGCCTCAAACACGTTGAGCCCCAAGCCGATTACCACCACCGGCCGCGCCACCTCGGCCAGGATGCCCGCCAGCTTGCCCGGGGGGTCCCCCGCCAGCACGTCGTTGGGCCACTTGAGCCCCACCCGAACGCCGTCGAGCAGCGGGGCCAACGTGTCCACCACCGCCACCCCGGTGGCCAGCGGCAGCCAGCCCCACCCGGAGGTCGGCACGTCGACGATGCTGACGGCGACCGACATCGTGAGCTGGGCCCGCGGGGTGGCAGACCAGCCGCGGCCGTGGCGCCCGCGCCCGGCGGTCTGGTGCTCGGCGATGAGCACGGCCCCGGCGACGTCGGTCCCGGACGCGGCGCGGGCCAGCAGGTCGGCGTTGGTGGAACCGGTTTCGTCGACGACGTCGAGCCGGCGCCAGCCCAGCCCGGTGCCGATCAGCTCGGCTCGTAATGCGGCCTGGTCCAACGGTGGCCGGAGCTGGTCTCGGTCTGTCACTGGACCCAGCCTAGGACTCAGCGGCGCCGGCGGCTCATGACGTCGAGCATGTCCAGGACGGCCAGGTGGCTGAACAGCATGC
>NZ_LZJB01000067.1:0-8294 GCF_001666895.1 Mycobacterium sp. E3298 | reverse complement strand
CGGGCGGCGGCGTTGCTGGGCACCGCCGGGGCGCCGGTGCGCGTCGGCTTCCGGCTCGGCGAGCCGGCGGTGGGCGAACTCGGCGTGCGCGACGGCCGGCTGGTCGACCGCGCCTTCGCCGACGACCTCGCGCTCCTGCCGGTCGACTCGATCCCGGTGCCCGGGCCCGTCGGCGTCCTCGACGCCCTGGCTGCGGCCGCGCTGGCCCGCAGCGTCGACGTGCCCGCCGAGGCGATCGCGGAGGCGGTCGCGTCCTTCCGGGTGGGCCGGCACCGGGCGGAGGTGGTCGCGGTGGCCGACGGCATCACCTACGTCGACGACTCCAAGGCCACCAATCCGCACGCCGCCGAGGCGTCCGTGCTCGCCTACCCCCGCGTGGTGTGGGTGGCGGGCGGATTGCTCAAGGGCGCGTCGGTGGACGCCGAGGTCGCCCGGATGGCCTCCCGCCTGGTCGGGGCCGTGCTGATCGGCCGGGATCGGCGAGAGGTTGCAGAGGCGTTATCGCGACACGCGCCGGATGTCCCCGTCGTCCAGGTTGTGACAGGCGAGGATGCTGATATGAATGCGACGGCTGTGGTTGTTGGTGCAAATGTGACAGAAGTGAAATATTCCGGCGACGATCTCGGCACTTCCGTCATGACCGCGGCGGTGGCCGCGGCCCGCGACCTGGCCCGGCCCGGCGACACGGTGCTGCTGGCACCCGCGGGCGCCTCGTTTGACCAGTTCACCGGGTACGCCGACCGTGGCGACGCCTTCGCCGCCGCCGTCCGCGCGGCCACCCGGTAGGGCGGGAATGGGTAACCCGCTGGCCCGGCTCAGACGCCGGGGCAAGGACATTGCAGAGGCCGGCGCCACCAAGGCCACCGACGCCGCCGCACCGGAGCAGCCGGACGCCGACGACGACGCGGCGACCGGCCCCGTCAGCGCCGCAGGCAGCTCGGAGGCCAGGCCGTCCACGAAGCCGCAGGCGGGAGGCGAGGGGCGTAACCGGTTCGGCGCCTGGCTGAGCCGGCCCATGACCTCGTTCCACCTGATCATCGCCGTGGCCGGGCTGCTGACGACGCTCGGTTTGATCATGGTGCTGTCGGCCTCGGGCGTGCGGTCCTACGACGCCGACGGGTCGGCCTGGGTGATCTTCGGCAAGCAGGTGCTGTGGACGGTGATCGGCCTGATCGCCTGCTACGCCTCGCTGCGCATGTCGGTCCGGTTCATCCGCCGCGTCGCCTTCACCGGCTACGTCGTCACCGTCATCCTGCTCGTGCTCGTGCTGGTGCCCGGCATCGGCAACCTGGCCAACGGGTCCCGGAAGTGGTTCGTCATCGCCGGCTTCTCGATGCAGCCCTCGGAGTTGGCGAAGATCGCCTTCGCCATCTGGGGCGCGCACCTGCTGGCGGCACGCCGCCTGGAGCGCGCCTCGCTGCGCGAGATGCTGATCCCGCTGGTGCCGGCGGCGGTCATCGCGCTGGCGCTGATCGTCGCCCAGCCTGACCTGGGGCAGACGGTGTCGCTGGGCATCATCCTGCTGGCGTTGTTGTGGTACGCCGGGCTGCCGCTGCGCGTCTTCGCCACCTCGCTGCTGGCCGTCTTCATGGCGGGCGCGGTCCTGGCCATGTCCGCGGGTTACCGCTCGGACCGGGTGAAGTCCTGGATGAACCCCGAGAACGACCCCATGGACACCGGCTACCAGGCCCGCCAGGCGAAGTTCGCCCTGGCCCACGGGGGGATCTTCGGCGACGGCCTGGGACAGGGCGTCGCGAAGTGGAACTACCTGCCCAACGCCCACAACGACTTCATCTTCGCGATCATCGGCGAGGAGCTGGGCTTCGTCGGCGCGTTCGGGCTGCTGGTGCTCTTCGGGTTGTTCGCCTACACCGGGATGCGCATCGCCCGCCGGTCGGCCGACCCCTTCCTGCGGCTCCTGACCGCCACGACGACGATGTGGGTGCTGGGCCAGGCGTTCATCAACATCGGTTACGTGATCGGGATCCTGCCGGTCACCGGCATCCAGCTGCCGCTCATCTCAGCAGGTGGAACTTCCACGGCTGCAACGCTTTTCATGATCGGCATCATGGCCAACGCGGCCCGTCACGAACCGGAGGCGGTGGCCGCGCTGCGCGCCGGCCGTGACGACAAGGTGAACCGCTTCCTGCGGCTGCCGCTGCCGCAGCCGTACGTGCCGACGCGGCTGGAATCGTTCCGCGACCGCAAGCGCGGCGGCAAGCAACCGGGCAAGGGAAGCCCGCCGCGCAACGGCGCGCGCAAGCCCGCCCGCACGGCCCAGGAACCGCTGCGGCCGGCGTTCTCCCGCACAGCCGCACGGCCGGCGCGCAGGGCGGTGCATCATGGATCTGGCCAGCGCTCCGCCACTCGCGGGGCCGGCCAGCGTCAGGCACGGCGCGCACGCGCACTGGAAGGTCAGCGTTACGGGTGAACGACACGGTCAGCAAGCCGACCGGCGGGCGGGGGACAAGTCCCCAGCCCGCCGGTGCCGCGTTGTCGGCATTTAAACCCCTGTCGGTCGTGCTGGCCGGCGGGGGCACCGCGGGCCACGTCGAGCCCGCGATGGCGGTGGCCGACGCGCTCAGCGCACTCGATCCGCAGGTGCGCATCACCGCGCTCGGCACCCACCGCGGGCTGGAGACCAGGCTGGTGCCCCAGCGCGGCTACCACCTCGAGCTGATCACGCCGGTGCCGCTGCCGCGCAAGCCCAGCGGCGACCTCGCGCGGCTGCCCCCGCGGGTGTGGCGCGCGGTCCGCGAGACCCGCGCGGTGCTCGACGCGGTGGACGCCGACGTCATCATCGGTTTCGGTGGGTACGTGGCGCTGCCGGCCTACCTCGCCGCCCGCGGGATTCCCCGCGGCCTCAGCCGTCGGCGCCGCGTCCCGGTGCTGATCCACGAAGCGAACGCCAGCGCCGGCCTGGCCAACCGGGTCGGCGCCCGCGGCGCCGACCGGGTGCTGTCCGCGGTTCCCGACTGCGGTTTGCCGCGCGCCGAGGTGGTGGGGGTGCCGGTGCGGGCGGCCATCACGTCGCTGGACCGCGCGGCGCTGCGCGCCGAGGCGCGCAGGCATTTCGGCTTCGCCGAGAACGCGCGGGTGTTGCTGGTGTTCGGCGGCTCGCAGGGGGCCGTGTCGCTCAACCGGGCCGTGTCCGGCGCCGCCGCCGACCTGGCGGCCGCGGGCGTGTCGGTGCTGCACGCGCACGGGCCGAAGAACACCCTCGACCTGCGGGAGAGCCAACCGGGCGATCCGCCGTACGTCGCGGTGCCCTACCTCGACCGGATGGACCTGGCCTACGCCGCCGCCGACCTGGCGATCTGCCGGTCCGGCGCCATGACCGTCGCCGAGGTCTCGGCGGTCGGGTTGCCGGCCATCTACGTGCCGCTGCCGATCGGCAACGGCGAACAGCGGCTCAACGCGCTGCCAGTGGTCAACGGCGGGGGCGGCATGGTGGTCGCCGACGCCGCGCTGACGCCGGAACTGGTGGCCCGCGAGGTGTCCGCCCTGCTCAACGACCCGCCCCGGTTGGCGGCTATGACGACGGCCGCCGCGCGGGTCGGGCACCCCGACGCGGCGCGCCAGGTGGCGCAGGCGGCGCTGGACATCGCCAGGAAGGCAGCCGCGGGAGGGCGGCGGTGAACGCCGAACAGCTGCCGCCCGAGCTGCAGCGGGTGCACATGGTGGGCATCGGCGGAGCCGGCATGTCGGGCATCGCCCGCATCCTGCTGGACCGCGGCGCGCTGGTCTCGGGGTCCGATGCCAAGGAGTCCCGCGGCGTGCACGCCCTGCGCGCCCGGGGCGCCTCGATCCGCATCGGCCATGACGCGTCGTCGCTCGACCTGCTGCCGGGCGGCCCGACGGCGGTCATCACCACCCACGCCGCCATTCCGAAGACCAACCCCGAGCTCGTCGAGGCCCGCCGGCGGGGCATTCCGATCATCCTGCGCCCGGCGGTGCTGGCCAAGCTGATGGACGGGCGCACCACGCTGATGGTCACCGGCACGCACGGCAAGACGACGACGACGTCGATGTTGATCGTGGCGCTGCAGCACTGCGGGCGCGACCCGTCGTTCGCGGTCGGCGGTGAGATGGGGGAGGCCGGCACCAACGCGCATCACGGCAGCGGTGACTGTTTCGTGGCCGAGGCCGACGAGAGCGACGGCTCGCTGCTGGAATACACGCCGAACGTCGCCGTGGTCACCAACATCGAGACCGATCACCTGGATTTCTACGGCAGCGCCGACGCCTACGTCCGGGTGTTCGACGCCTTCGTGGAGCGGCTGGCCCCGGGTGGGGCGTTGGTGGTGTGCGTCGACGATCCGGGCGCGGCCGCGCTGGCGGACCGCACGGCCGAGCTGGGAATCCGGGTGCTGCGTTATGGATCCGACCCGGGCGTGGACCAGGCCGCCACCCTGCTGTCCTGGGAGCAGCAGGGCACCGAGGCGGTCGCCCACGTCCAGCTGGCGGGCGAACAGCATCCCCGCGTGATGCGGCTGTCGGTGCCCGGTCGGCACATGGCGCTCAACGCGCTGGGCGCCCTGCTCGCCGCGCTCGAGATCGGCGCCCCGGCGGACGCGGTGCTGGACGGGCTGGCCGGTTTCGAGGGGGTCCGCCGGCGGTTCGAACTGGTCGGCAACTCCGGGTCGGTGCGCGTCTTCGACGACTACGCCCACCATCCCACCGAGATCAGCGCGACGCTGGCCGCCGTCCGCACGGTCCTCGAGCAGAGCTCCGGCGGCCGCAGCCTCGTGGTTTTTCAGCCTCACTTATATTCGCGCACAAAGGAATTCGCCGCGGAATTCGGTCGCGCGCTGGACGCCGCCGACGAGGTGTTCGTCCTCGACGTGTACGGCGCCCGCGAACAACCGCTGGCCGGGGTCAGCGGCGCCAGCGTCGCCGAGCACGTCAGCGTGCCCGTGCGCTACCTGCCGGACTTCTCCGCGGTCGCCGAGCAGGTGGCCGCGGCTGCCGGCCCGGGCGACGTCATCGTCACGATGGGCGCGGGCGACGTGACCCTGCTCGGGCCGGAGATCGTCACCGAGCTGCGGATCCGGGACAACCGCAGCGCGCCCGGCCGGCCGGGAGTGCCGCGATGACCCAGCCGGACGACCCCGTGGGTGTCGCCGGCGAATCGGCCTCCGGTTCGGCGGACGGCGCGATCACCGAACCGATCTTCGCCGCGGGGCCCGACGTCGAGAAGCCCACGGAGGACGAGGAATTCGAGGGGCCGCGCCGACGGGCGCGCCGGGAAAGAGCCGAGCGCCGCGCGGCGCAGGCACGCGCCACCGCCATCGAAGAGGCCCGCCGGGAGGCCAAACGCCGGGCCACCGGCCGCGCGGCCGACGAGCCCAAACCCGTGGCCCGGGGTGTGGTCCGCGGCCTGAAGATGCTGTTGGTGACGGTGCTGCTGGTCGCCCTCGGGATCGGGCTCGCGCTGATCCTGTACTTCACCCCCGCGATGTCGGCCCGCAACATCGTCGTCGTCGGCACCGGGGTGGTGACCCGGGAAGAGGTGTTGGACGCCGCCCGGGTGCGGCCGGGCACGCCGCTGCTGCAGATCAACACCAACCAGGTCGCCGACCGGGTGGCCGCCATCCGGCGGGTGGCCAGCGCCCGGGTGCAGCGCCAGTACCCGTCGGCGCTGCGCATCACCATCGTCGAGCGAATCGCGGTGGCGGTGAAGGACTTTCCCGACGGCCCGCACCTGTTCGACCGCGACGGCGTCGACTTCGCGACCGGGCCGCCGCCGCCGGCGCTGCCGTACCTCGACGTCGCCAACCCGGGCCCCAACGACCCGGCGACCAAGGCCGCGCTGCAGGTGCTGACCGCGCTGCGACCCGAGGTCGCGGGCCAGGTGGGCCGGGTCGCGGCCCCCTCGGTCGCCTCGATCACGCTGACGCTGGGCGATGGCCGGGTCGTCATCTGGGGGACGACCGATCGCACCGACGAGAAGGCCGAGAAGCTGGCCGCGCTGCTGACCCAGCCCGGACGGACCTACGACGTGTCGAGCCCCGACCTGCCGACGGTGAAGTAGCGACGCCGGTCAAGCGCGGCGTGTGACGGTCGTAACAGAAAAAATTTGCGAGCCGCGCGTCGGCGCGCCTGCGGGGTTAGGGCGCGCCATGCCCATACCGTTCTGGTTGCGCGGAACTACTTGACATAACTCTAACTCTATGGTTGAGGTTGAGGGTTTGCCAGGGGGACCGTGAGTGACCGGAGAAACCGAATCCCCACCAGGGAGGAAGACGAGATGATGACCCCCCCGCATAACTACCTGGCCGTCATCAAGGTTGTGGGTATCGGTGGTGGCGGCGTCAACGCCGTCAACCGGATGATCGAACAGGGCCTCAAGGGCGTGGAGTTCATTGCGATCAACACCGATGCGCAGGCGCTGTTGATGAGCGATGCCGACGTCAAGCTCGACGTCGGCCGCGACTCCACCCGCGGGCTCGGCGCCGGGGCCGACCCGGAGGTCGGCCGCAAGGCCGCCGAGGACGCCAAGGACGAGATCGAGGAGCTGCTGCGTGGCGCGGACATGGTGTTCGTGACCGCCGGCGAGGGCGGCGGCACGGGCACCGGCGGCGCGCCCGTCGTCGCCAGCATCGCCCGCAAGCTGGGCGCGCTGACCGTCGGCGTGGTCACCCGGCCGTTCTCCTTCGAGGGCAAGCGGCGCGGTTCGCAGGCCGAAGGCGGCATCAACACGCTGCGGGAAAGCTGCGACACCCTGATCGTCATCCCCAACGACCGGTTGCTGCAGATGGGCGACGCCGCGGTGTCCCTGATGGACGCTTTCCGCAGCGCCGACGAGGTGCTCCTCAACGGCGTGCAGGGCATCACCGACCTGATCACCACGCCGGGCCTGATCAACGTCGACTTCGCCGACGTCAAGGGCATCATGTCCGGTGCGGGGACCGCGCTGATGGGCATCGGCTCGGCCCGCGGCGAGGGCCGGTCGCTCAAGGCCGCCGAGATCGCGATCAATTCACCCCTGCTGGAGCAGTCCATGGAGGGCGCCCAGGGCGTGCTGATGTCGATCGCCGGCGGCAGCGACCTGGGCCTGTTCGAGATCAACGAGGCCGCCTCGCTGGTGCAGGACGCCGCCCACCAGGACGCCAACATCATCTTCGGGACCGTCATCGACGACTCCCTCGGCGACGAGGTGCGCGTCACCGTCATCGCCGCGGGCTTCAGCGCGACCGGTCCCGGTCGCAGACCGGTCACCGGGGACAGCGCCGCCGAAAAAGGCGGCGCGCACCGCATCGAATCGGCGAAGGCCGGCAAGCTCACCTCGACACTGTTCGAACCCGTCGACGCGGTCAGCGTCCCGGTTCACACCAACGGCGCCACGCTGAATATCGGTGGCGACGACGACGACGTCGACGTGCCGCCGTTCATGCGCCGCTGAGGGTCTCGATCTGCTTGCCAGTGCGCGACAAACCGGCCACGAAAAGCACGGGCAGGATGGCGCTGCCCGCTGGCAGCCGGGGGGCTCCGGATACTGAAGAAGTGAGCGTGCGCATCCGGCGGGTGACCACCACCCGCGCCGGTGGTGTCTCGGGTCCACCGTTCGACACCTTCAACCTGGGCGACCACGTCGGCGACGATCCGGCGGCGGTGGCCGCCAACCGCAACCGGCTGGCCGCCGCCATCGGGCTCAAGCCCGAGCGCGTCGTGTGGATGGACCAGGTCCACGGTGACCGGGTGGAGGTGGTCGACCGGCCACGGGGCGGCGCGGTCGAGAACACCGACGCGCTGGTGACCGGCACCGCGCGGCTGGCTCTGGCGGTGGTGACGGCCGACTGCGTGCCGGTGTTGCTCGCCGACGCGCGCGCCGGAGTGGCCGCGGCCGTGCACGCAGGCCGCGTCGGCGCCCAGCGCGGGGTGGTGGCCCGCACCGTGGAGGCGATGGTCGAGCTGGGCGCGCGCCCCGAGGACATCTCGGCCCTGCTGGGCCCGGCGGTCAGCGGCCGCAACTACGAGGTGCCCGCGGCCATGGCCGACGAGGTGGAGGCCGCGCTGCCCGGCAGCCGCACCACCACCTCGGCGGGCACCCCCGGCCTCGATCTTCGGGCCGGAATCGCTTGCCAGTTAACGGATTTGGGTGTGAGGGCCATCGACATCGACCCGCGGTGCACGGTCGACGACCCGACGTTGTTCAGCCACCGCCGGGACGCGCCCACCGGCCGGCTGGCCTCCCTGGTGTGGATGGAGTGACCGCGATGGCGGTGGCCAGCCGGTTGCGGTTGGCGGCCACCGCCGCCGGATCGTCGCCGACGTGGTCGCCCAGGTTGAAG
>NZ_LZJB01000066.1:0-22080 GCF_001666895.1 Mycobacterium sp. E3298 | reverse complement strand
TGGGATGCGCCTCCGGCCTGTGCTTGCGTGAGGGGTTGATCGATCTGGAGGCCGCGGCGCCGAAACGCTTGCGCGGCGCGCTGGTCGGCGCGTTCTACGTGGTGACCTACATCGGTTTCGGGCTGCCGCTCATTTTGGCGACGGTCGGGTCGGCGGTGTCGGCGACCGTTCTCGCGGTGATGGCCGCGCTGGCGTTGCTGGCCGCCGCGAGTCGGGCGGTGCGATTGCGGCGCGACGCCCACCGACAGGCCTGAAATCGCCCGCGCTCAGAGCAATTCGCGCAGCGTCTCGATCAGCTTGACCCGCTCGCCCGGGGTGGACGCGATGGGCGCCACGTTGAGCGTGGTGACCCCCGCTTCGCGGAACGCGGCCAGTCGATCCTTGACGAACTCGCGACTGCCGATCAGGTTCACGTCCCGGACCAGCTCGTCGGGCACGACCTTGGCGGCGCCGTCCTTGTCGCCGGCCAGGTAGAGCTCTTGGATCCGGTCCGCCTGCGGGCCGTAGCCGTACTTCGTCGCCAGGGCGTGGTAGAAGTTCTTGCCCTTGGCGCCCATGCCGCCGATGTAGAGGGCGAGATGGGGTTTCACGAATTCCCTTAGCGACTCCACGTTTTCACCGATGGCGAGGACCGGGCCGGCGTAGATGTCCAACTCACCCAGCTCGGCGTCCCGCTTGGCGCGGCCGGCGGCCAGCGCCTCGCCCCACACCTCCTGCGCCTTCTCGGGCAGGTAGAAGATCGGCTGCCAGCCCTCGGCGATCTCGGCCGCGAGCTCGACATTCTTGGGGCCAAGCGCCGCGACCAATATCGGAATGCGTTCTCGCACCGGCTTGTTGATCAGCTTGAGCGGCTTTCCGAGCCCGGTGCCCTGCCCGGCGGGAAGCGGGATCGTGTAGTACTTGCCCTGGTGCTTGACGGGTTCGCGCCGCCAGACCTGCCTGCAGATGTCGATCACTTCGCGGGTCCGGCCGATCGGCGCGTCGTAGGGCACCCCGTGAAAGCCCTCGATGACCTGCGGACCGGAAGCCCCCAGCCCAAGGGTGAACCGGCCATCGGAGACGTAGTCGAGCCCGGCGGCGGTCATCGCGGTGAGCGTGGGCGTTCGGGTGTAGAGCTGCAGGATCCCCGAGGCCAGGCCGACCCGTTCGGTGCTGGCGGCCAGGTAACCGAGCGCGCTCACCGCGTCGAACGAATAGGCCTCGGGGACAAAGACGATGTCGAGTCCGGCACGCTCGAGGTCGGCCACTTCGGCGGCCACGTCCTTGAAGCCGCCCGCATAGTTGATGCCTAATCCGATTCGCATGGTCGCTCGCCCCTACGCGGTGGTGAACGTGTCGGCCAGTTGGAGCGCCTCCTGCTGGATCCGCTCGAACTGGGCGCCCATCGCCTCGGACAACGCCTTCGCGCCTGAGAGCGGCCGCACCATCACCATGAAGTCGTCGATCAGGCCGTCGTCGTTGAAGTGCAGGAAGTCGCAGCCGGTGATCTTGACCCCGGGCGCCCCGGCGATTCCAGTCTCGAACACGAGGGCGTGGTCTCGGCCGTCGTCGTCGTGGATCTCCCGGATGTAACGGAAGTCCTCGAAGATGCGCAACACGCCGCTCAGGATGGCCGCGGTGATCGGCTTGCCGACATAGGGCTTGAACGCGACCGGGCTGGTGAACACGACGTCGTCGGCCAGCAGCGCGTGGATGCCGCTCTCGTCGCGGTCCTCGACGGCTTTGCGGAAGGGATGCATCCGACACCTCGGCTTGGATTGGTTGGGAAGTGCCGTTGACGCTATGCGGTCCGTCGGCCCGTGTCCATAGTGCGATTAATCACTTTGTTGATTATTCGTATCGTTGTACTCTTCTTCGATGTCGCTGCGTGACGCTGTCCTGGCGGCCCTCCTCGAGGGCGAGTCGTCCGGATACGACCTCGCCAAGGACTTCGACGCCTCGGTGGCGAATTTCTGGATGGCCACCCCCCAGCAGCTGTACCGCGAACTCGACCGCCTTGCCGAGCAGGGCCTCATCCGGGCGCGCGTCGTGCAGCAGGAGCGCCGGCCAAACAAGCGGCTGTTCTCGCTGACCGAGGCCGGCCACGACGCGATCCGGGAGTTCACCGCGAGGGCGCCCAAGCCCTCGGCGATTCGCGACGAACTGCTCATCAAGGTCCAGGCCGCGGACGCCGGGGACGCACCCGCCGTGCGGGAGTTCATCGTCGAGCGCCTGCAGTGGGCGACGGCCAAACTGCAACGCTACGAACGCTTGCGGGCGCGCATACTCGACGGACACGCCGAGGGGGAGTTTTTGGCCCATGCCGAGCGGATCGGCCCCTATTTGACGCTGCTGCGTGGGATCGCGTTCGAGGAAGAGAACGTTCGATGGGCCGAGCGCGCGCTGGACGTCATCGACCACCGCATGGCCGCGCGGCCTAAGCAGAACCCGAGCTCACCGCGTCGCCGGGCTGCTGCTGGCCGAGCAGCTCATCCTGACCGACCTCGGGAACGCTCCCCTCGCCGCTGAGCCGGGCACGCTTGCCCGGCTTCTTCGGCGTCTGCTTCGCCCCGTCTGGGGCGCCGACGGCGCGGTGGCCGTTGGACGGCAGGCCGGCCGGCCGGCCAGCCATTTCGATGGCTTTACCGGTGTACACGCGGTAGCCGAAATTTGGTAAGTAGCCGTGAATTTCGGGCGTGTCGAGGTCGCGCATGAACTGCAGGATGCCGCGACTGAACAGCTGCCCGGGCACCAGGACCGGAAAGCCCGGCGGGTAGGGCGTCACGTACGTCGCCGACACGACGTCAATGCCCGCGTCGAGCCGTTCATCGATCTGGTCGCCGGTGAGGTACTCACAGTTGGTGTCGTCGTAGGAGAGGTAGAACCCGCGGCGGACGTCCCCCTCGGGCGTCGGCTCGGCGCCGCTGTGATCCAGGAAGGCGGGGTGGAATCCGCTGAAATCGGGCAGTGGCAAGGACATTTCGGTGAGCCGGTAGACCGCGCGGTCGAAGTGCTCTCGCTCGCCGAGGCTCATCTCGGAGATGTTCTGGTCGAGTTCGGTGGCGATGTTGACCAGAACCTCCACCAGGAAGGCGACCGAACTGCGCGTGGTGCCGATGTTGGTCATGAACAGGACGCTGTTGCGCGACGTCTTGTTGATCTGGATTCCGTAGCGGTCCATCAACTGCTGGCGTTTGAAGGTGTCGCCGTCGTAGCCGGTGGGCCCGATGAACAACGTGATCCGCGACGGGTCGAGCACGAACTCGTCCTGGCCCCACGCCGCCATCATGTTGCGCAGGCCCGAGCGCAGCGGCTGGGCGATAGCCGACGGCCGGAACGGCTCCGGGATCAGATCCGACGTGCGCAGGCAGCGCATGTACTTGCTGAGCAACGGATGGTTGTCGATCGCGTCGCGCAACTGCATCGCGTTCTCGATCTGCCGTTGCACCAGCTCGACTCCCTCCAGCGCGACCTGCCGGCGCCCCAGGTCCAGCGATGCGAGAATCTGGTAGTTGGGGGAGGTCGACGTGTGGGCCATGTATGCCTCGTGGAACGGCTCGGCGACCTTCTGGTCGAAATCCTGATCGAAAACGTGGATCATCGATCCCTGCCTCAGCGCGGTCAACGTCTTGTGCGTCGACTGCGTGGCGTACACCCGCACCCGGGCCCGGGCGGGGTCGGGCAGCAAGCGACGGTCCAAAAGCTCGTCGTCGCTGGGTGTTTCGTTGCCACCGGCCGAGAGATATTCCTCGTAGCGACGCCGATAGCCGGGGTCCTGCAGCCGCGCGCGCATGGTCCGTGCCGCGGCCATCGCGGTGCGCGTCCGGTAGACCGGGTGGAACCGCGCGAAGGCGAACCAGGCCTCGTCCCAGAGGAATACCAGGTCGGGTTTGATGGCCAGGCACTCCTCCATGACACGCTCGACGTCGTAGACGATCCCGTCGAAGGTGCAGTTCGTCAGCGACATCATCTTCACGCGGTCGAGCTTGCCGGCCCTTTTGAGCGCCAACAGCTTTGACTTGATCTCCCGCAGGGGGACCGCCCCGTACATCGAATACTCGTTGAGCGGATACGCCTCCAGATACACCACGTTCGCACCGGCGAGCATCATCCCGTAGTGGTGCGATTGATGGCAGTTGCGGTCCAGCAGCACGATGTCGCCGGGCGCCACCAGCGCCTGCGTGACAATCTTGTTGGCCGTCGAGGTCCCGTTGGTGACGAAGTACGTGTGCCGCGATCCGTAGGCCTGCGCGGCGAGTTGTTGCGCTTCTCGCAGCGGCCCGGTCGGTTCCAGCAGTGAGTCGAGGCCCCCGCACGTCGCCGACGTCTCGGCCATGAACACGTCGAGGCCGTAGAACCCCACCATGTCCCTGATCCAGTGGGAGTTGACGATCGATTTGCCCTGCGAAATCGGCAGCGCGTGAAAGACACCGGTGGGCCGGTGGCTGTACTGCTTGAGCGCGCTGAAGAACGGTGTGCGGTAACGCGCCGCGACGCCCTGCAAGATCGACAGGTGCAGCTCGAGCATGCCCTCGCGCGCGTGGAACACCCTGCGGAAGTACTGGCCCAGCCGACCGGCGATGTCTTCGACCTCGATCTCGGTCATCAGGTACAGGTCGAGCTCCGGCCGCAGTTCGGCCAGCGATGTCGCCAGGATCTGCGCGCGTTCCTCGGGAGTCTGGTGGTCGTTCAGCTCGTCGGATACGGCCGTGTCGACGAACTCCGACAGCGCCGACAGGTCCCGCGTCGATTGGTGCGAGAAGCGCCGGCGGATTACCACCGCCTGCAGGTTGACGTTGAGCCGCGCCGCGATGAGGGCCTCGTCCCCGCTGGCGACCACCACCAGTTCGTAGACGAATTCGTCGTCGGGGCGCCGCCATTTGCGGACCTCGTTGCGCAGGGCGCGTTCCTGGTCCTCGGTCATCTTCTCGACGACCAGCACCTCGAAGTAGGGACGGTCGCGCTGCGACGCCGGCTGATGCTCGATGAGTTGCCGCGGATCGGACGGGAACATGTCGAGTTCGTCGGCACCCGCGTTGTCCACGTCCCCTGAGCGGTAGGACTCGGTGGTCAGCGCCCGGTTGACCTGCGCGACCGCCTGCGCGAACTTGTCGTAGCTGCCGGCGGCGAAAAGCCTTTGTATGCGCGCGAACTGCGGCGCGCCGGGGTAGGCCCAGTAGGGCTCCAGCGTGCTCAGGCGCGTCAGCAACTCCTGGCAGGCGCCCGCCCATTTGTCCCTCAGCGTGCCGGTGGTGGTCGGCCGCGTCAGCCGGTCCGCGGCTTCTTCCAACCGGCACCACGAGTCGCTGCGCACCTGCCAAAGGCTGTTGTATGCGCGCAAGTGTTCTGTCATGGCCGCCCTTTCTGGGAGCACGGCGACTCCTGAGTCCCGGAGCGTCGGTCCAGGCTTGCAGAGTCAATACGCCCGCCGGTGACCGGAAGGCGAACACCGAGCGTCCGTCGCGTGACAGCCGCCGCTCACACCGCGGCGCCTGCCATCGATCGCTACCTCCAGGCGAAGACCGGTTGCTCCAGCCCGTCGACCGCGTCCGGTCGGCCTTCCAGACACAGCCACCTCAACTGCAGCAGCACGGCGCCGGTCGGCGCGTGAATCAGGTCGTTGCCCAGAGGAATCTGCACGACCGGGCGCGGGCTCTCCGGGATGGTGATGAATCGCGGCGAGTCGTCGCGCTGCAATTGATGCAGCCCCACCCGGTACACCGCCACCACCTCGTCGGGCGCCGGGCGGGGATCGAGGCGGCCGCCGCCCCAGATCACGACCGGGGTGATGACGTACCCGGACCGCGTCGGATAGTCGTCGAGGAGGCCCAACACGGTCGAACCGGTCAGGGCGATGCCGACCTCCTCGCGCAATTCCCGCAGGGCCGCGTCGACGGCGGTCTCGCCCGGGTCGAGCCTGCCACCGGGCAGCGCCCATTGCGCGGCGTGTGAGGTGAGTCGAGATGCCCTCCGGCACAACAAGAACGCCGCGCCGCCCGAGACGCCGACCATCCGGCCGTCGAGGCCGGGCTCCGGCATCGGGCGGTCACCGTTCCATTCGTCCACCGGCGCCGGATCCACCCGGTCCTCGCCGAGGGTGGAGTCCACCAACACCACGGCGACCGCCGCGTGCCGTTTGGTTGGGTCGGTCACCTCGCGGCGGTCGTGGCGCGCGAGATTGCCGCTGATCCGCTCGCGCAGAGCCTCGTCATACGGGATGGTCACGGGTTCGAGACTATGCGGGGCCGGTCCCGGCGCGTCCCGGGTACTCCGGTGAACGCCCGGCGCCCCGCGCTCGTGGGTGTGCATGTACGGGAGGAGACGGATGAAAGTCATCGGTATCGAGGAGCACTACAGGTTTCCGGCCATAGCCGAAGAACACCGCAATCAAGGGGCCGACTCGGCGACCGAAATGCTGAGGCACGCGGGCTACGGTTCTCCCGGAACGGAAGGCGAATGGCCGCCGGGGATCACCGACGTGGGCGAGGGGCGGATCGCCGCGATGGACGCCGCGGGCATCGACATGCAGATCCTTTCGCACTCCGTCCCGGGACCCGAGACTCTGGACCCCGATTCGGCGATCGAGCTGGCCCGGCGGGCGAACGACGCGGTCGTCGCCGCGGTCGGGCGGCATCCCGACCGGTTCCGCGGCTTCGCCACCCTCCCGATGCGCGACCCCTCGGCGGCGGCCGCCGAGCTCGAGCGCACCGTCCGCGATCACGGCTTCGTGGGCGCCCTGATCAACGGACACGTCAACGGGCGCTACCTGGACGACACGTTCTTCTGGCCGGTCTTCGAATCCGCCGAAACCCTGGGCGTGCCAATCTTTTTGCACCCGACCATCCCGCCGCAGTCGATCATCGACACCTATTACGGCGGCTTTGACCCGAAGGTGTCGGCTCGGTTGGCGGCGGCCGGGGTCGGCTGGCATATCGACACCGGGGTGCACTGCCTCCGGCTGATCCTGGGTGGGGTGTTCGACCGGTTCCCGCAGCTACAGATCATCGTGGGTCACCACTTCGAGGCGCTCAGCTGGATGGGCTGGCGGACCGACTACTCGTTTCCGGTCGAGGCGACGGGTCTCAAACGCACCGTCAAGGAGTACCTGCGGGAGAACTTCTACGGTGGCATCCTCGCCGGCGATTTCTTCAGTCAGGAGCCCGGCGCCGCGGATCCCAGTTGGAGCCTGTCCTTTAACGCCTACCTGGCGATGGTCAATGTGATCGGCATCGACCGCGTGGTCTTCACCGCCGACTATCCCTACGGCAACATCAAGGCGTGCCGCCAGTTCCTCGACAGGATGCCGATCAACCGGGGCGACCGGGAGAAGATCGCCCACCTCAATGCCGAGCGGCTGCTGAGGCTTTGAGCACCGGCAACCATGGGGGTGGTTAACTGCCATCATGCAACGGAAACCCCTGCTGGCGCGGCGCTTCTTCGACCGCTTCGAACCGGTGCATGCGGTGACGTATTTCGCGCCGGAGGCGCGGGCGGCGCTGGACGGGCTGGGCTACCGCGGATTCTGGATGGGCTACTTCGCCGCGCGCTCGGCGCCGCTGGGCCCGGTGCCCCGGCAGGTGGTCACCGCGATCTTCTACAACTTCGCGCCCGAACGGATCGCCAAGGCGCTGCCGGCGGCATGGGAGGTCGCCGGGCCGGACGCGGCGTTGCGGGCCCGGCAGGAATCGGCCGTCGCGGCGTTGTGCCGCTACGGGCTGGGCGACGGCGAAAACATCCGTGCCGCAGCGGAATTGGCGGGCAAGGTGGCCAGGCGGGCCCCGCTGGATGCACGACCGTTGTTCGCCGCCAACCTGGCGTTGCCGTGGCCGGACGATCCGCTGGCCGCGCTCTGGCACGCGACGACGCTGCTGCGCGAGCACCGGGGCGACGGACATGTGGCGGTGCTGGCCGCCGCGGGCGTCTCGGGCCGGGAGTCCAACGTGTTGCACGCCGCGGCCGGCGGTGTCCCGCGCGAGTACATCGCGCGCACCCGCGACTACGACGAGGCCGCGTGGCGACACCACGAGCAACGGCTGGCCGAACGGGGGCTGCTCGACGATGAGGGCTCGCTGACCGCGGCCGGCCGGGAACTGAAGGACCACATCGAACGGTCCACCGATGCGCTTTCCCTGTCCGCGCTCGACGCGCTCGACGACGACGAGGTGGAGACGCTGTTCCGGGCGCTCACGCCGGTCACCCGCACGGTGGTCGCCGGCGGTGATGTGCCCGCCCGCACGCCGATGGGATTGCGCCGCGACGAATTGCACGACGACAGCGCGCATTTGACTTCTTAGCCACGGCGCGCGACCACAGCCGATCGTCTACTGCGCGGACAGCTACTGTGGCCCCATGAGCAGTGAGCGGATACCCGGCGGAGTGGTGCACAAGCTTCCGGCCGACCTGCGCGAGTCGCTGATCGGCAATGCCACGGCGCTCGCCGCGTGGAACGACATCACGCCTTTGGCCCGCAACGAATTCATCTGCTGGGTCGAGGACGCCAAGCAGGAAGCCACCCGGCAGCGCCGCATTCGCCGGACACAGGAGGAGCTGGAAGAGGGCAAGCGCAGGCCCTGCTGCTGGCCCGGGTGCAAGCACCGCGAGCGCAACGGCAAGTAACGCCGGTCAGCGGCCCAGCGGCATGTAGAACACCAGGCCGTTGCCCTTGTTGTCATAGACCACGGCACGGCGTTCATGCGCGTCGTCGTACGGCCCTTTGACGATGCCGCCGCCGCTGGCCTCCACCGCCTTCGCCGCGGCGTCGACGTCGGCGGTCTTGATGCCGACGACGACCTGACCCGGTATCGGGTGGTCCACGGCGGTCGCCAGCGCCAGCGTGACGGGGCCGCCGTCGAGGGCGGCGAAGTGCGCCCCATCGCGGAACTTCAGCGCCATGCCCAGCGTCTCGCTGTAGAACCGGATCGACTCGTCCAGGTCGTCAGTCGACAGGATGATCATTTTGACTTCGTGCTCGCTCACGGCGCCTCCTCTGGCTGGATGGCATACAGAGTAGGCCCGGGACGGCGCCGGGAGAAGGCGAGAAGCGGCGGCGCGGACTGAACGACAGAGACGCTGCGCCGCAAGGTCGTTGACCAAAGCCGGGGATGTCGGCGCGGGGTGGATCAGCTGCGCCCGGCCGGAATGACCTGCCCGTCAAGGTAGTCCATCGGCGGTCCGTCCCCGTGTCCCGCGCCGTGGTCGGCCACCGCGGTGGCCATGGCGGTGCCGTCCTGGATGGTTCCGACGATGACCACGTGGTCATTGACCGTGAAATGTGAAGCGGCAGCTGCCGGTTGGCCACCGCGACCGATGAGCGTGGTGTTGGGCGTCACGAGATAGGTCTGCGTGTAGCCGTCGGCGCTTCTGGCGGTGACCGAGCCCGCCGACACCGCGACCACGGTGCCCTCCTGCCGCACCGGGCGCGAAGCGGCGGACGGCGGCTCCTGGCTCGCCTCGATCATTCGCTTCTCGCCGTGCGGAGCGTTGAGCACCAGGGCCGCACACGCCGCCGCGCAGAACATCGAGGCGGAAAGCACGTCGCACACCGCCGCGATGCCCGACCGCCGGCGCGGCGTTCGATCCGCCGGCGGTCTTTGCTGCGCCGTCGCGCTCATCCGATGCTTGGCACTCACGATCAATCCTTCCCTGCGGTTTCGCGCCGACGAAGGCCGACGCGTACCGATGCAGGTTGTTGCTCGTGGTTTTACCCCGGGCGGTGCACGGATAAACCGGCCCGGGGTTCAGCTATGGTGCGCCCGAATCGGGGCCCGGTTCCTCAGCCCTTGACGAGGGTGAACTGCGCGACGTCGGTGTAGCCCTCGCGGAACAGGTCGGCGCACCCGGTCAGGTACTTCATGTACCGGTCGTAGACCTCTTGGGACTGAATCGCGATGGCCTCTTCGCGGCGC
Organism: Mycobacterium sp. E3298; assembly: GCF_001666895.1. NCBI lineage: Bacteria > Bacillati > Actinomycetota > Actinomycetes > Mycobacteriales > Mycobacteriaceae > Mycobacterium > Mycobacterium sp. E3298. Next base: position 12,196 of record NZ_LZJB01000066.1, on the reverse strand, counting down.
GACTCGAGGGCGGCCGCCCAGGTGTCGAGGGTGCGCGCGTAATGCAGGCGCAGCGGCTGGTAGAGCTTGAGACCGAAGCCGGCGCGGGTCGCGTGCTCTTCGACCGTCTTGGCCGCGGGCAGGTCTCCGCCCGGGAAGATCTCGTCCATGATGAATTTCATGAACCGCAGTTTCGTCATGGTGATGGGCAGCCCACGCTCTTCGAATTCCTCGCGGCTGGGCTGGATGATGGTGTGCAGCATCATCACGCCGTCGGCGGGCAACGCCTCGTAGGCCATCTTGAAGAAGTCGGGATAGCGGTCGCGCCCGAAGTGCTCGAAGGCGCCGATGGAAACGATGCGGTCCACCTTCTCGTCGAACTGCTCCCAGCCCTGTAGCAACACCCGCTTGCTCCGCGCGCTGGGGTGCTCGTCGAGGCGCTGCTGCACGTGCGCCTGCTGGTTGCGGCTCAGGGTGAGGCCGACGACGTTGACGTCGTACTGCTCGAGGGCCCGGATGATGGTGGTGCCCCAGCCGCAGCCGATGTCGAGCAGGGTCTGGCCCGGTTGCAGCCCGAGCTTGCCCAGCGACAGGTCGACCTTGGCGAGCTGAGCTTCTTCGAGGGTCATGTCGTCGCGCTGGAAATAGGCGCAGCTGTAGGTCCGCGTGGGGTCCAGGAACAGCGCGAAGAAGTCGTCGGACAGGTCGTAGTGCGCCTGAACGTCGTCGAAATGCGGCTCTAGGCTCACGGGCTCGCTGCGGTTCTCGGGCACAAACAACCTCTGACTGTGGTGGATTTTTTCTCGCACGCGATCGCGGTCGATCGACATGCTGACGACCCAGTGTATCCGCACGGTCTACGAGGCCCTTCTCGACGTTGCCCGGCCGGTTGACTGGCTGCGCCGCGATGGGACACCATGGCGCGAACCGTAGCGGGAGGGAGGTGGGGCGTCGCGATGGCTGACATCACCATGTTGATCCTCGCCGACCACGAGTGGTTCCGCGAACAGTTCGCCAGGCTGGACTACCTGCAGGCTCAGACGCCGGTCGACGAAACCGCCCTTGCCCGGGTGTGGCGGCCCCTCGCCGACAAGCTGGACGTGCACGCCTACATCGAGGAGAAGATCTTCTACCCGCAACTTCTGACGCGGGTCGGCGACGACGCCGAGGGTGAGACGCTCGACGCCATCGGTGATCACAACGACATCCGCGACGGGGTGCGCGACGCCAACGCCGCAGAGGTGGGCACCGACGAATGGTGGGCGGCGGTCGGCCGCACGCGCGAGGCCAACGACGACCACATGGGCGAAGAGGAGCGAGAGGGGCTGTCGGATTTCCGTCGCAGGGCTCCCATCGGCCTGCGGGAAGCGCTGGGCCGGCAATACAGCGACTTCATGGCCGAACACCCCACCACCGAGGGTTTGCCGATCGTCGACCGGGACCCGCAGCGCTACGTCGACGATATCGAGGCGGCCACCCGGTCGGAGGACCGGTCGAAGCCCCGGGATTATTCGCTTCGCATCGGCAGCCTGAAAGGTCAATGAGTTCTTCTCGGGCTGGCCCGGTCGCTACGATCGGCCACCGGCCGATGAAGACGACGAGCCGGATGGGAGCGCAACTTGTTCGGCCCTCGGGACTTCTGGGTACGCAATCCGTCGATGAATGCGCGACGCCGCCGCCGGAAATGGGCACGCAACGAGATCCGGGTCGCCGACCCGGCCATGCGCCAGACCATCATGGGCACCGCCATCGGCAACTTCATGGAGTGGTACGACTTCGGGGTCTACGGCTACATCGCCACCACCCTCGCCCAGGTGTTCTACCCCGGTAAGAGCGTCAGCGGCGTCCACCTGATCGCGACCTTCGGCACGCTGGCCGCCGCGTTCGTGGTGCGGCCTCTCGGTGGCTTCATCTTCGGGCCCCTCGGCGACCGCATCGGACGGCATCGGGTCCTGGTCATCACGATCCTGATGATGACGATCAGCACGACCGTGACCGGCCTGCTGCCCGGCTACAGCGCCATCGGCATCTGGGCGCCGATCCTGCTCGTCATCGCGCGGATCTTCCAGGGGCTGTCGACCGGCGGTGAGTTCGTCGGCGCGATGACGTACCTGGTCGAGCAGGCGCCGGACCACAAACGCGGCAGGATGGTCGGATTCTTGCCGATGGGCAACCTGGTCGGGTTCGTGCTGGCCGGGATGCTCGTCACGGCCTTACAAACCTGGCTGCCGGACGAAGCCATGCTGACCTACGGCTGGCGGATCCCGCTGTTACTGGGCGCGCCCTTCGGTCTGTTCGCCCTGATTCTGCGGCTTCGGCTCAAGGAGTCGTCCGCCTATCAGAGCGCGACGGAGGGCGCGCAGCAGTCGGGCGGGCGCCGGCAGCAATTCCGGCGCACGGTTGTGGACCAGTGGCGGGGGCTGCTGATCTGCGCCGCCCTGGTGCTCACCTCCCAGGTCGCCGATTTCATGCTGACCGGTTACCTGCCGACCTACCTCAAGCTGTTCGTGCGCGCCGGCCACACCGCCGGGCTGGTGATGATCGTGGTGACGTTGGCGATCCTGATGGTCACGGTGGTGCTGGTCGCCAGCCTGTCCGACCGCATCGGCGTCAAGCCGATCATGTGGACCGGCTGCGCACTGCTGGTCGTCGGTTCGATCCCCGCGTTCCTGCTCATCCGCTTCGGCGGGATCTACCCGGTGATCTTCATGGGTGTGCTGCTGATCGGGTTGATGGAACTGTGCTTCGACAGCACCGCGCCGGCCATGCTGCCGGCGCTGTTCCCCACGAACGTCCGCTACGGGGCGCTGGCGATCTCGTACAACATCTCCATATCCGCGGTCGGCGGCACTACGCCGCTGATCGCCCAGGCGTTGGTCTCGGGCACCGGCAACGTCATGGCGCCCGCCTACATGCTGATCTTCGGCGGCCTGGTGGGCGCGGTCACGCTGCTGTTCACGCCCGAGGTCGCCGGGAAGCCGCTGCCGGGGTCCGGGCCCGCCGTGGAAACCGAGCAGGAGGCGCGCGAGCTGGCCGAGGGCGTCCGGTAGCCGAAGGCCGCGAAACGCGTTGCGGGCGAACCGGTCCACGCGGCCACTCCCACCGAGCGGCCAACGACGTTTATTTTGCGTTTCCCGGCCTATCTCTAAGGGATGAGGAGCGCTTTTCACCATCGATTGGGAACCCTCGGCCAACAGCTCGCCGCGATGTGCGCGATGGCCGGCGGAGCCATCGGGCTGGCTACCGAGGCGCTGCTGAAGGCCGACCTGGTGCTGGCGGAGCGCGTCATCGCCGGCCAGGCGGACATCGTCGCCGTCAACACCGGCGTCGAGGAGACCGCATTCGCGTTGCTGGGCCTTGCAGGCCCCGGTGGCGACCGACCTGCGGGCGGTGGTCAGTGCCATCCGGATCGCCGCGGACGCGCAACGGATGGGCGGGCTCGCGGTACACGTGGCCGACATCGCCCGCATGCGCCATCCCCGCTTTGCCGTGCCCGACTATGTGCGCCACCACATCGCCGAAATGGGTGATGCCGCCGAGCAGCTGGCCGTCGGCGCGCGAGAAGTATTGCTGGCCCAGGATCCTCGCCGGGCGGCCCAGATCCGCCGCGACGATGATGCGATGGACGAACTGCACCACCAATTGCTGACGGCTCTGATGGACCCGTGCTGGACGCACGGTGTCGCCGCCGCGGTGGATGTCACGCTGTTGGGCCGCTTCTACGAGCGCTTCGCCGACCACGCCGTGCAGATCGCCCGGCGGGTCATCTTTCAGGCGACCGGGCACTAGCCGAAAACGCATGCCGGCGAACGAGTTTCGGCCGCCCGTGTGAGAACCCACCGCTTGGGTATATAGAGGTTGTGCTGCTACCCCTCCGTCGTCCCATCGCCGCCGCCGGCGCCGCACCCGGGCCGGCGGCTTGATGGCGAAGCCCAAGCCGGTTCCCGATGACCTGCGGCGGGTGGCCGCGGCTCACGGGGTGGCCACCTGCTATCGAAACGAGCGGCGAGAGCCGGTGGACGTCGACGCCGACGTCGTGATCCGGGTGCTCGGCCTCCTCGATGTCGACGCCTCGAGCGAAGCCGCGCGGCGACGCGAGCTGGCCCGGCTCGCCGAGCGTGCCGGCGCCGGCGCGCTGCCACCCACGATCGCCGTGCGGCTGGATGGGCGCCCCCGGGCCGTGCCCGGCGCCGCCGTCCTGGTGAGCGAGGACGGCGTCCGGACCGAAGTGCGCGACGAGCTGCCCGGTGACCTCAGCCCGGGCTGGTATCGGATCGAGCTGCGCGACGGTCAGGAGGCCACCCTGGTGGCCGCCCCGCCCCGCGTGCCTCCCACGCCGGCCACCTGGGGCTGGATGTTGCAGCTGTATGCGTTGCGATCCGCTCGATCCTGGGGCATCGGCGACCTGGGCGACCTGCGCGAGTTCCTGAATTGGACCGCCGCCGAGCATGGGGCCGGCGTGGTGCTGCTCAACCCGCTGCACGCGCCCGGCCCGACGCACCCTGTGCAGCCGTCGCCCTACACCCCGTCCAGCCGACGATTCGCCAACCCGCTGGCGCTGCGCATCGAGGATCTCGACGCCTACCGCCAGGCCGACCCGGAAACCCGCGCGGAGGTCGACGCGTTGCGGGTCTCGCCCACCACCGAGCGGGTCGACTACGACCTGGTGTGGGCGGCCAAGCGGTCGGCGCTGGAACTGTTGTGGCGCGCCGACGGCCGGCCCAACCCGCTGGACCAGTCGGCCGCCGGCACCGGTCTGCGCGACTGGGCCACGTATTGCGCGCTGGCCGAGCGGCACGGCGGCCGGTGGACCCGCTGGCCCGCACCGCTGCATGACGTCGCCGGGCCCGGCGTGGCGGCGGCCCGGCGGGAGCTGGCACCCCGGCTGGCCTTCCACGCGTGGGTGCAGCAACGCTGCGACGAGCAGCTGACGACCGTGCGCGACGCCGCACGCGACGCGGGCATGGCGCTCGGCGTGCTGCACGACCTACCGGTCGGGGTGGACGCGAACGGCGCCGACGCGTGGGCGCTGGCCGACGTGCTCGCCACCGGGGTGAGCATCGGCGCGCCGCCGGACAACTTCACGCCGCGCGGGCAGGATTGGGGGCTTCCGCCGTGGCGGCCGGACCGCCTCGCCGCCACCGGCTACGCCGCGCTGCGGGACATGCTGCGCGCAGTGCTCGCCCATGCCGACGGGCTGCGGATCGACCATGTCGCAGGGTTGTGGCGGCTCTGGTGGATCCCGCCGGGGGACGGTCCGGAGCGCGGCACCTACGTGCACTACGACGCCGACGTGATGCTCGCGGTCTTGGCGCTGGAGGCGCATCGCGCGGGAGCCGCCGTCGTCGGCGAGGATCTGGGCACCGTCGAACCCGAGGTGACCCAGGCGCTGGCCGACAACGAGATGCTGGGCTGCGCGGTGTCGTGGTTCACCCGTGACGAGTCGGCTCCGGGCGAGCCGCTGCTGCCGCCTGCGCAGTGGCCGTCGCGGGCGGCCGCCAGCCTGTCCACCCACGACCTTCCCACGGCGGCGGGTTTCCTGCGCGGTGAACACGTGCGGGCCCGCGCGGACCTCGGGCTGCTTGACGACGTGCCGGGCGAGCAGTCGGTGGCCGACAAGGAACGAGCCGAGTGGGTGGAACTGCTGCGGTCCGAAGGGCTGCTTTCGGGCTCCGACGCGGACGAGCCGGCAATCATCACCGCGATGCACCGATTGCTCGCCGCGACCCCGAGTCGGCTGAAACTGATCTCGCCCTACGACGTGCTGGCCGAACCCCGGCAGCCCAACCTGCCGGGCACCATCGACGAATACCCGAACTGGCGGTTGCCCCTGCCGGAGACGCTGGAGGAACTGCGCGCCGACCCGAGGGTCGCCGAAATCACCGCCGCCTTCCGAGGGGCGCGGTAACCGGGCCCAGGCGGTCTCTCACGCGTGCCGCAGCACCAACAGCTCGCCCGTCAGCGCCCCGTCCCCGAGCAGCCGCCCGATCTTCGAGCTCTGCCGTTCGGCCAGCTGCCAGGCCTCCGTGTGCCCGTGGCGGTCCCTCAGCGCGTTTTCCACGGCGTCGATGCGCTCGTTCCACGTGTCGGCGATCGCCGGGAGGTCCGACGTGCCCAGCGAGTGCTCGACGCGCAGGCCGGCGCGCGTCACCAGCTCACGCAGGCGAGCGGGCGACGGGAAGTGGTTGCCGTCGGTCGTGTCGTTCGCCGCGTCAGAGTGCGCGACGAAAACCAGCAGCCCGATGGGCCCGCCGGGCCGCACGACGCGGCGCAACTCGTCGAGCAGCCCGAGCTGATCCGGCGTCGTGCACAACACGCCCAGGGACCAGGCGGCGTCGAAGCTCGAGTCAGTCACCGGCAGGGCGGCGCCCGCCGCGCACACCACCGGGAATCCGAACAACTTCTTCGCCGCGCGGCAGGCACCGGTCTCCGGTTCGACGAGCACCGGACGCACCGGACGCGAGCGCGCGGCATACGCGGCGGGCCCGCCGACGCCTGCGCCGGAGTCCAGCAATGTGTCACCGGCCGTCAGGCCCATGCGGTCGATGAGCCAGTCCAGGGCGGGCGGACTGCCGCTGCCGCGACAGCCGGCCGGCACGTGGTAGTCCGGGCCCAGCTCTTCGGCCACCTCGGCCGTCCATTCGGCGACGGTGTCGAACTCCGCCTCCATCGCTTCCGTCATCGACGCGCCTCCGCCCTGATCCGACGACCCACCTCGCCCTTGATCTCCGCGCCGGCGCGTGGGCCAGACGCGGACGCGAGGCCCGACACGTTGACGCCCTCGACGCCTTCGATCGACAGCAGCGCCCGGGCCTCGGCCACCGCCGCCTCGATCCCCTCGGCCACCGGGTCCGGCGCGCCCAACACCCGCTCCGTCACATCCTGATCGAGTTCCAGGCCGGGCAAGCCTTGCAGGACCGCCGCGGAGGCGCTGTCGGTGAACACGGCCACCGCCGCGATCACCGGAATGGTCAGACCAGCCGCCCGCGCCTCGGCCATGAAGTCGGCGACCTGCCCGGCGGAGGGCACGTGGTTCAGGACGGCCAGGCTGGCGCCGGCCCGTTGCTTCTCCACCAACCGGGCGGGGCGGGCGTGCACAGGCGGGGCGGTGGGCGTCTCGGGCACCGCGGCGACAACTCCGGTGAAGGCGGCCAACGAAACAAGCCGGGGGCCGTCGAGGTCGAAGGTCTGCGTGACGTCCGGGCGCACGTCGTAGCCGCGCCCGTCACCGGTCACGCACAGCACCGTTTCGACACCGATGCCGAGCAGGCCCCGCAACTCCTGCTCGAGCACCACCCGGTTGCGGTCACGGCATGACAGCGTGATCCAAGGCGTCACCCCGGCGTCGAGGAGCAAAGACCCCATCAGCGTGGGCGGGAAGTCGGGCTTGTTCTGGTGCTCGCCCACCAGGACGGCGTCGCATCCCTGCGCCAGCGCGGCGGCCGTCGCGGCGATGTCGTCACGGTCGAACGGGGTGCTGCTGAAGTCGGTGAGCACCAGCGGCGCGTGCGCGAGACGCGGCGTGGACTGCGGCCCCGACCACGCCACCACCTCGTCGAACGCGCACGGACCGGGGCGCATCTCGCACTGGCCGTCGGGCCGCACCCCGCCGCACGGCCCGAACACCATCCGTTTCGGACACCCCAAACCCGCCGACATCATGACTCCTCGAGCGCCAGTGTTCGCATGCATGTACCCAAACGGTCGCGGGCGCAAGCGCTTCAGCGAACGGCGCCGATTCGCAGCTCGAAGACGATTAGCAAACGCTCGCTGCGGCTACTAGGAGATGGGTGTGCCGCGCGCCCGGCGCAGCGAAAGGAACGGGGTCAAAAGCATGGAACCGATATCTCCGACGGATGCGCTGTTCCTCATCGGTGAGTCACGCGAGCACCCCATGCACGTGGGGTCGCTGCAACTCTTCGAGCCGCCCGAGGACGCCGGGCCCCACTTCGTGCGCGAGTCCTATCAGGCCATGCTCGAGTGCACGGACGTGCAGCCGACGTTCCGCAAGCACCCGGCCTTCTTCGGCGGACTGACCAACCTCGCGTGGTCGTTCGACAAGGACGTCGAGCTCGACTACCACCTGCGCCGCTCGGCCCTGCCCGAACCGGGCCGGGTCCGTGACCTGCTCGAGCTGGTTTCCCGGCTGCACGGCAGCCTGCTCGACCGGCACCGCCCGATGTGGGAGGCCCACCTCGTCGAGGGGCTGCAGGACGGCCGCTACGCCGTGTACACGAAGTACCACCACTCGCTCATGGACGGGGTGTCCGCGATGCGGCTGGTGCAGCGCGCCTTCACCCCCGATCCCGAGGATGACGAGGTGCGCGTGCCGTGGAGCCTCGGGCCGCGCAAGCGCGGCGGCGGGCAGAAACGGCAGTCCCTGCTGGAGCGGGCGGGCCGGACCGCGGGGTCGGCGCTCGCCTTGGCGCCGTCGTCGCTGAAGCTGGCCCGGGCCGCCCTGCTCGAACAACAGCTGACGCTGCCCTTCCAGGCGCCGCGCAGCATGTTCAACGTCCGGATCGGCGGCGCCCGGCGGGTGGCCGCGCAGTCCTGGTCGCTGGACCGGATCAAAGCGGTCAAATCGGCGGCCGGGGTTACCGTCAACGACGTCGTCCTCGCCATGTGCTCCGGCGCCCTGCGTGCGTACCTGCAGGAGCAGAGCGCGCTGCCCGACGCCCCGCTGACCGCGATGGTGCCGGTCAACCTCCGCAAGGCCGACGACGACCGCGGAGGCAACCTGGTCGGGACGTTCCTGTGCAACCTGGCGACGGATCTGGACGACCCGGCGCGACGCCTAGAAATCGTCAGCACGTCGATCCGCGACACCAAAGAAATCTTCCAGCAGCTGCCCCCGGTTCAGCAGCTCGCCCTGTCGGCCTTCAACATCGGCGGCCTGTTCTTCGGGCTGATCCCCGGCTACCTGTCGGCGGGGTCACCGCCGTTCAACATCGTCATCTCCAACGTCTCGGCCGGTCCGTCGGAGCCGCAGTACTGGCGGGGCGCCCGGCTGGACGGCAACTACCCGCTGTCCATCCCGCTCGACGGCCAGGCGGTCAACATCACCGTGACCAACAACGCCGACAACCTCGACTTCGGTCTCGTGGGCTGCCGCCGCAGCGTCCCGCACCTCCAGCGGCTGCTGGGCCACCTGGAGACGTCGCTGAAGGACCTGGAGCGCGCCGTCGGCGTGTGAGCGGCGGCTACGGCCTGGTGGTGTAGTCCAGGCAGACCGTCGTGCCGGTGGGGCGGGCGTTGATGGTGCAGTGATCCGCGAGCGCGTGCATCAGCGCGATTCCGCGGGACCGCCGCGGGTCGCTGAGGCGTTGCGGCGAGGGCGGGAGCCAGGATCCGCGATCGCTGACGCAGATGCTGATCGACTGGGCGGCGCGGTCGTGGCTTGCCTGCAGTTTCATCGTTCCCGTCGGGCGGTGGTCACGGTATGCGTGCTCCACACAGTTGGCCAGCGCCTCGTTGACGCCCAGAATGATGTCGTCGTGAACCTCCGCCGGAGCCTCGGTCACCTCCTGCAGCCACCGCCGCAGGGTGCGGCGCAATTCCGCCGCGGTCACCGCGTCGGCGGCGCCGGCGCAGGTCAATCGCGCGGGCGTGACAACGATTGGTGGCAGCGGTGAAGTCATGCAGAAGGCATACCCAGTTGCGGCCGGCCTGCTAACCCGCCGGCCGTCTCGCTTTGGCCACAGCCGGGTACAGGTTCGGAATCGAGTTGCCGTACAACGAGATACAGAGGGATCCTATGGACTTTCGTGCATTCATCGAGCCGCAGCAGGGCGCCCGCTACGCCGACCAGGTGGCCGTCGCCCAGACCGCCGAGCAGCTGGGGTTCGGTGCGTTCTTCCGGTCCGATCACTACCTGGCGATGAGCGGCGACGGACTGCCTGGCCCCACCGACTCGTGGGTGACGCTGGGCGCGATCGCGCGGGAGACGTCGACCATCCGGCTGGGCACCCTGGTGACTTCCGCAACATTCCGCTACCCCGGCCCGCTGGCGATCGCGGTGGCCCAAGTGGACGACATGAGTGGCGGACGCGTCGAATTCGGGCTGGGCAGCGGCTGGTTCGAAAAGGAGCACCAGGCGTACGGCATCCCGTTCCCACCGCTGCGGGAGCGGTTCGACCGGCTCGACGAACAGCTGGCCATCATCACGGGCCTGTGGACCACGGGGCCCGGCGAAACCTTCGACTACGCTGGCGCGTACTACACCATCAGCGGCTCACCGGCGCTGCCCGAGCCGACGCAGACCCCACACCCGCCCATCGTCGTCGGCGGCCTGGGCGCCAACCGCACCCCGCGGCTGGCCGCGAAGTACGCGGCCGAGTTCAACGTTCCGTTCGCGCCGATCGGCGTGGCCGAGAAGCAGTACGAGCGGGTGGCGCAAGCCGTCGCCGCGGCCGGCAGGCCCGGTGACTCGATGGTCTACTCGAGCGCATTCGTGCTCTGCGCCGGCCGCAACAACCGCGAACTGACCCGGCGCGCCGCGGCGATCGGTCGCGACCTCGACGAAATGCGGTCCAACAGCCCGCTGGTCGGCTCCCCCGCGGAGATCGTCGACAAATTGGGCGCCTGGAAGCAGATCGGCGTGCGACGTGTCTACACCCAGCTGCTGGACTTGACCGACCTCGCCCATCTGGAGTTGTTGGCGAGTGAGGTTATGCCACAACTGCTTTGACGGCTGTCACCGGCCTTCGGCGTCCGCGCGTTCCTCTTCGAGCCGGTCCTTGCTGCGCAGAAGCCGCAGCAGGGTCACGAACAGTAGCCCGCCGATCATGTTGCCGACCACGGTGTAGCCGAACCACCCCAGCCACGTCAGATAGCCGAACGGGGCAGCCCCGGTGACCAGCGCGCCGAAGATCAGCAGCGAATCCAGGATGGAGTGGAACAACCGCAGCCCGGCGAGCAGGAACGCGGCGGCCACCGCTGCGGCGATCTTGGCGGGCACCGAGTCGGTGCCGTGTTGCATCCGGGTCATCAGCGTGATGACCATGCCGCCGAGGATCGCCAGCACCATGCTCTGGGCGGATAGTGGCGCGGTGGCGAAGTGGGTGCCGGACTCGATGGTCTGCGCGTGCAGCTCCGGGAAGCCGGTCATGATCAGCCACATGATCACCCAGCCGCCGACCAGGTTGGCGAACATGGTGCCGCCCCACAGCTTGGCCAGCTGCGGCAGGCTGGCGCGCTTGGCGGCCACCGTCACGACGGGAATGATGAAGCCCTCGGTGAACAGCTCGCTGCGGCCGAGCAGCAGGGCCAGGAAGCCGATCGAGAACGCCAGCCCGGCCAGCAGCGGGCGGTGGGTGGCGTCCAGCACCGACAGGTAGGCAAGCACCCCGATCCCCACCTCGGTGCCACCGAAGAAGCCGGTCACCAGCACGCCGCGCCAGGTGCGGTGCAGGCGCTGGGTGCCCTCGCTCAGCATCCTGCTGAACGCGTCCTCGAGCTCGTCCTCGATCGGGCTGTCGGTCTGCCCGAGCTGACGCTGGGTGGTATCACTCATGGTGGATGGCCTGATACCCGTTATTTGCCGGATGGACCATCCGGTGTGAGGGATCTGACAGCGCCCGCCGCGGCCGTCACCTCCGCGGTCGCAGCACCGGCGTCACCAGCTCACCGGTGCCCAGGTAGCTCTCCAGGTTCCGGATGGCGAGCATCGCCATTGCCCTCCGGGTCCGGGCGGTGGCACTGCCGATGTGCGGAAACAGGACCACGTTGTCGAGCTCGAACAACTCGGGCGGCACATGGGGTTCGTCGACGAAGACATCCAGCCCGGCCCCGGCGAGGCCGCCGCCGACCAGCAACTCCACCAGCGCGTCCTGGTCGACGACGCTGCCGCGGGCGATGTTGACGAGATAACCCTCGGGGCCCAGGGCCTCGAGGACGGAGCGGTCGACCAGGTGGCGCGTGTGCGGATCGCCCGTCGTGGCCACGACGAGGACGTCGACCGACTCGGCCAGCTCCCCCGGCGACGGGGCGTAGCGGTACGGCGATCCGTCGATGCGGTGGCGGTTGTGATACGCGACGGCACAGTCGAATCCGAGCAGCCTGGTCGCGATCGCCGAACCGATGCGACCCAGACCCAGGATGCCAACCTGCAGGCCGCTGAGGTCCCGGGCGTATGGGAACGGGCCGTCGCGCAGCCAGCGGCCCGCCCGCACGTAGCGGTCGGCGGCGCCGAAACGGCGCAGGGTCATCAGGATCAGGC
>NZ_LZJB01000065.1:0-13173 GCF_001666895.1 Mycobacterium sp. E3298 | reverse complement strand
AAGTGAAGGATTCGGCCGGCAGGCCGATCGGGGGCGGTTTCCCCGACCCGAACCTGCGGCCGCAGATCGTCGGGGTGTTCACCGACCTCACCGGCCCGGCCCCGCCGGGCCTGAAACTGTCGGCCACCATCGACACCCGGTTCTCCACCACCCCAACGACTTTGAAGCTGACCGCGATGGTGCTGGCCATCGTGTCCACGATCGTCGCGCTGATCGCATTGTGGCGCCTGGACCAGCTGGACGGCCACCGGATGCGCCGGCTCATTCCGGCGAACTGGCGCACCTTCACGCTGGCCGACGTCACGGTCATCTTCGGGTTCCTGCTGTGGCACGTGATCGGGGCGAACTCGTCCGATGACGGCTACATCCTGGGCATGGCCCGGGTCGCCGACCACGCCGGTTACATGTCGAACTACTTCCGCTGGTTCGGCAGCCCGGAGGACCCGTTCGGGTGGTACTACAACCTGCTGGCGTTGATGACCCACGTCAGCGACGCCAGCCTGTGGATGCGCCTGCCGGACCTGATCGCGGGAATCGTCTGCTGGCTGCTGCTTTCGCGTGAGGTGCTGCCCCGTCTCGGGCCCGCGGTCGCCGGCAGCAAGGCGGCGAACTGGGCGGCGGGCCTGGTCCTGCTCACCGCGTGGATGCCGTTCGACAACGGCCTGCGCCCGGAGCCGATCATCGCCGTCGGTTCGCTGATCACCTACGTGCTCATCGAGCGCTCCATGCGTTACAGCCGGTTGACTCCCGCCGCGCTGGCGGTCATCACCGCGGCGTTCACCCTCGGCGTCCAGCCCACCGGATTGATCGCCGTGGCCGCACTGGTCGCCGGTGGCCGTCCGATCCTGCGTATCCTGGTCCGCCGGCATCGGCTGGTCGGCACCTTGCCGCTGGTGGCGCCGATGCTGGCCGCCGGAACGGTCATCCTGACCGTGGTGTTCGCCGATCAGACGCTGTCAACGGTGTTGGAAGCCACCAGGATTCGGACCGCGATCGGGCCCAGCCAGGCCTGGTACACCGAAAACCTGCGCTATTACTACCTGATTCTGCCCACCGTCGACGGTTCACTCTCGCGCCGCTTCGGCTTCCTGATCACCGCGCTGTGCCTGTTCACCGCCATGTTCATCATGTTGCGGCGCAAGCGAGTTCCGGGCGTGGCCCGCGGGCCGGCGTGGCGCCTGATGGGTGTCATCTTCGGCACCATGTTCTTCCTGATGTTCACCCCCACCAAGTGGGTGCACCACTTCGGGCTGTTCGCCGCGGTGGGCGCGGCGATGGCCGCGCTGACGACGGTGCTGGTGTCGCCGAAGGTGCTGCGCTGGTCGCGCAACCGGATGGCGTTCCTCGCGGCGGTGCTGTTCATTCTGGCGCTGTGCTTCGCCACCACCAACGGCTGGTGGTACGTCTCCAGCTACGGCGTGCCGTTCAACAGCAGCATGCCCAGGGTCGGCGGAATCTCGATCAGCACAATCTTTTTCGCGCTGTTCGTGATTGCCGCGGTGTATGCGGCCTGGTTGCATTTCGCCGACACCAGCCACGGCGAGGGCCGCCTGGCGCGAGCGCTGACCGCCGCGCCGATCCCGCTGGCGGCCGGCTTCATGGCGCTGGTGTTCGTGGCGTCGATGGTGGCCGGCATCGTGCGTCAATACCCCACCTACTCCAATGCCTGGGACAACCTGCGCGAGTTCAGCGGAGGCTGCGGCCTGGCCGACGACGTGCTCGTCGAACCGGACAGCAACGCCGGCTTCATGGCGCCCCTGCCCGGCGATTACGGTCCGCTGGGGGCGCTCGGGGGCGTGAACCCGACGGGATTCACTCCCAACGGTGTTCCGGACCGCACCCTGGCCGAGTCGGTCAAGGAGACGTCGGTGCCGCAGCCGGGCACCGACTACGACTGGGACGCGCCGCTGAAGCTGACGACGCCCGGCGTCAACGGATCGACGGTGCCGCTGCCGTACGGCCTCAACGCCGAGCAGGTCCCCCTGGCCGGGAGCTACACGACCGGGGCGCAACGGCAGAGCCGGCTCACCTCCGCGTGGTATCAGCTGCCGAAGGCGGATGACGGGCACCCGCTGGTAGTCGTCACCGCGGCGGGCACGATCGCCGGCAACAGCATCTTGCATCACCACACCAGCGGCCAGACGGTCGAGCTGGAGTTCGGCCGTCCCGGTCCCGGCGGCTCCGTGCAGCCGGGCGGCAGGCTGGTGCCCTACGACCTCTACGGCGAGCAACCCAAGGTGTGGCGCAACCTGCGCTTCGCGCGCTCGCAGATCCCGGCGGACGCCGTCGCCGTGCGGCTCGTCGCCGAGGACCTGTCGCTGACGCCGGACGACTGGATCGCGGTCACCCCGCCGCGGGTGCCGGAACTGCGCTCGTTGCAGGAGTATGTCGGCTCGACGCAGCCGGTGCTGATGGACTGGGCGGTCGGGTTGGCATTCCCGTGCCAGCAGCCGATGTTGCATGTCAACGGTGTCACCGAGATCCCGAGGTTCCGCATCACCCCGGACTACAACGCCAAGAAGCAGGACACCGACACCTGGCAGGACGGCGTCAACGGCGGCCTGCTGGGCATCACCGATCTGCTGCTGCGGGCCCACGTGATGTCGACCTACCTGTCGCACGACTGGGGCCGGGACTGGGGATCGCTGCGCAAGTTCGACACCGTCGCCGATGCCCATCCCGCGCAGCTCGATCTGGGCACCGCGACCCGTAGCGGCTGGTGGTCTCCTGGGCCGATCCGCATTAAACCGTAGGGCGTAATAAACGCCTTTTCTCTGGCAATTCGTCAGCCGCCCAATAACCGCACAAATTAACGAATGAGTAATTGCCGGAAATAGGTTTGATTTTGCCGGGCCCTGGTTAATACCTAACCGCTGTGATTCAGTTCACACGGGAGAAACAGGTGGGCCCATGTACACGCTGAGACGTATCCGAACATGTGCGGCGCTGATCGCGGTGGCGATCACCTGGGCGATGACGTTCGGCGTCAAGGCCCACGCCGAAGGCGGCACCACGGTGGTGCTGGACAACTATTTGCGGCGCTGCGATTTCAGCCGCGTCGGCGTGGCCCCGAAGGTGCCGAGCCCGATGCTCGGCACCGGCTCGGCGGTGATCCGTACCAGCGGGTCAAGAGCGCTCGCGGAGGTGCACCTGTACGACGAGCCCGAGCCCGGCACCCACTTCGACGTCGGGCTGATCCAGATGCCCCGGCCCTCGTCGAGCACCTGCGGTCCGGGTGATCCCGGCACCGCTTTCGCGGGCATGGATATCGATGCGGCGGGCACCGGAACAACGACCGTCCAAGACACCATTCGTCCCGGCACGACTGGAGTTTGGGTGATTATCGAACGGACCAACGCTAACTCGCAGAATCCGGCGGAGTTCTACACATCGGAGTTCGTCGCCCCGGTATAACCACGCCGTTGGGAGCGGGCAGTGCCTTAAGTCCCTATCACGACGCCGCGGTCGAGTGCTCCGATAAAGGGGTCGCCGCGTGACCGGCGTCGGATGAAAGGTACGGCAATGGACGCTTCCCAACAGTCGACACGCTTCTTCTGCCGCGTGCTCGGCCCCTTCCTCGTCGTCGTCGATGTGACGGCGGTGGCGCGCGCCTCGGACATGCAGTCGCTGCTGTCGCAGTTCGAGGCGAATTCGATGTGGACCTTCGTGACCGGAGCCTTCATCCTGCTGATCGGCCTGACCATCGTTGCGGCCCACCAAAGCTGGCGCGGCGCCGCGGCGGTCACCGTTTCCCTGGTCGGCTGGCTGATCGTGTTGCGCGGATTGCTGCTGGTGGCATTTCCCAGGTTCTTCGCCGCGCTGGCCAACGACATGATCGGCGCGCAGGGCTGGTGGATCACGGCGTGCGTCGTCTTCGCCCTGGTCGGGCTGTACCTGACCTACGTCGGTTGGGTGCCGGCGCCGCAGCGCCCGACATCGCAGGCGACGGCGGCCAACCCGGACCTGCCGCGAGCCGCGTGAGCGACACGGGGTCGACGCCGCACCGGCCAACTCGGCGCGAAGACCCGGAGGACCGCACCGGCGCCATCGGCAGCGCCATGCCCGCCGAGCTCGACGCGCCGGCAACCGCCGCCGATGCCGCGATCGAGGACACCGCCGGGTTGCGCCCAGGCTCGGCGCTGCTCGTCGTGAAGCGTGGCCCCAACGCCGGTTCGCGTTTTTCCCTGAGCGCAGACGTGGTCTCCGCCGGCCGCCATCCCGAGAGCGACATCTATCTCGACGACATCACCGTCAGCCGTCGGCACGCCGAATTCCGAAGCGACGGCGGGCAATTCCGCGTCGTCGACGTGGGCAGCATGAACCAGACCTACGTCAACCGGAAGCCGGTCGACTCGGCGGTGCTGGCCAACGGCGACGAAATCCAAATCGGCAGGGTCCGTCTGGTTTTCCTCACCAGCGCGTAGCGTCTCACCCATGAGCGACTACGCCGCGGAGGCGGTGGACAGGCTGCCCTTCTCCACCGAGGAGAAGGCGCAGCGTTACCGGACCGAGGACTATCGCGGGGCGCTCGGTCTCAACTGGTACCTCACCGACCCCACCCTGCAGTTCATCATGGCGTACTACCTGCAGCCGGACGAGCTGGCGGTGGTGGAGCCGCACCTGGCGCGCATGGGCGAGCTGATGGGCGGCGCGGTCGCGAAATGGGCGGAGGAGACCGACCACAACCCGCCGCGGCTGGAACGCTACGACCGGTGGGGACACGACGTCAGCCAGGTCGTCATGCCGGCGTCCTTCACCCAGTCCAAGCGCGCGGTCCTGGACGCCCAGCAGGCGCTGCGCAACGACGCCCGCGCCGCCAAGGTGAGCTCAGGCCTGGGCCTGTTCGCGTCGAACTACCTGCTGAATCAGGCCGACATCGGGATGGGCTGCGCGTTGGGCACCGGCGGTGGCATGGTCTCCTCGCTGGTGGCCGCCTACGCGCCTGCCGACGTGCGCGAGCACGTGCTGGCCAAGTTCGCCTCGGGCGAGTGGGCCGGGGAGACGGCGCAGCTGCTGACCGAACGCACCGGCGGCTCGGACCTGGGCGCGCTGGAGACCACGGCGACCCGGGCCGGGGATTCCTGGATCCTCAACGGGTTCAAGTGGTTTGCCTCCAACTGCGCCGGCGAGGCCTTCGTCGTGCTGGCCAAGCCGGAGGGCGCACCCGACTCGACGCGGGGCGTCGCCAACTTCCTGGTGCTGCGCACCCGCCGCGACGGGTCGCGCAACGGGGTGCGGGTGCGCCGCCTGAAGGACAAGCTCGGCACCCGCTCGGTGGCCTCCGGCGAGGTGGAATTCGTTGACGCGGAAGCGTTTCTGCTGTCGGGAGAGCCCAGCGGCGAAGCCGGGCCATCGGACGGGAAGGGCCTGGGCCGCATGATGGAGTTGACCAACGCCGCGCGCCTGGGCATCGCCCTGTTCGGCCTGGGTAACGCGCGCCGCGCCCTGGTCGAGTCGTTGTGCTATGCCCGGCAGCGGCACGCGTTCGGCGGCGCGCTGATCGACAAGCCGCTGATGCGGCGCAAGCTCGCGGAGCTGATCGTCGACGTGGAAGCCGCGCAGGCAATGGTTTTCGACGGCACCGGCGCCACCAATCATCGCCAGCCGCGGGCCATGCGGCAACGCATCGCGGTGCCGGTGACCAAACTGAAAGTGTGCCGGCTCGGCATCACCGCGGCGTCCGACGCGATCGAAATCCACGGCGGCAACGGCTACATCGAGACCTGGCCGGTGGCCCGGCTGCTGCGCGACGCGCAGGTGAACACCATCTGGGAGGGGCCGGACAACATCCTGTGCCTGGATGTGCGGCGCGGCATCGAGCAGACCCGCGCGCACGAGCGGTTTTTGGCGCGGCTGCGCGACGCGGTGTCGGTGTCGGATGACGACGACACCACACGGCTGGTCGCCGGGCGCATCGAGGATCTCGACGCCGCCATCACGGCGTGGTCCAAGCTGGACCGCGACATGGCCGAGGCGCGGCTGTTCCCGCTGGCCCAATTCATGGGCGACGTCTATGCCGCGGCGTTGCTCACCGAGCAGGCCGCCTGGGAGCGCGAGGCCCGCGGCGGGGAGCGAAAGGCGTTGGTAGCCCGGCTGTATGCGCACCGGTACCTCGCGGATCGGGGGGCGCTGCGCGGCATCGACGCCGAATCCGACGAGGCGCTGGAGCGGTTCGACGACCTGGTCGATGGCGCGTTCACGGGCTAACGATCATCACCCGCCGGTCGCGTCGTGCGACAAACACCACTCGATCCACGGATTTGATATCGCTCGCGATATCACGGTCGGCATATGAGGGTCGAGACGCTGCCGAAGCGACCAATGATACTGCCCCGCAGCCGGTCTGGACCGCGATCAGCCCACACGTTCGCTCGGTGCGGAACCATGACTGATTTCGTGATCGTGGTGAAACACCAGGATCCCGTCAGACCATCGCGCTGCCATCCCAGAACAGTGGCAGACCGCTCCAGGTGCGGGTGTCGATGAAGTGCAACATCGTTCGCGACGCCTCCGTGAGTTCATGGTCGTCGCCGAGCAGCCGCGCGCAATCGTCGATCAGCCGCCGGGTCCGCTCGCCGGCCGCCTCGAATTCGTGCCCCTCCCAGAACCGCCAGGCCAGGAAATAACGCCACAGCAACGTCTCGTAGGCGTCATTGCCCGCGGCGCGGGCGCTGCGGGACAACGCTTTCTTGGCCGCCACAACATTTTCCATCAACGCGGCGCGCTCGGCGCGCTGGTCGTCGGCGTCCTCGGTCACCTTCTCGACCGCGTCTTCGTCGAGGTCTCCGGTGTCCAGCCAGTCGCGTCCCGGAGGCTGGTCGATGTCGCGTTCTTCGGATTCCACGTCGACGAACAAATGGAAGGCCAGGTCGCGCACCTCGTTGAGGTCCTGCTCCCACTCGGCGTACGCCGCCGAACGCTGTTCGCGCGCACCGACGCTCAGCGGGTGCG
Source organism: Mycobacterium sp. E3298 (assembly GCF_001666895.1). Taxonomy (NCBI): domain Bacteria; kingdom Bacillati; phylum Actinomycetota; class Actinomycetes; order Mycobacteriales; family Mycobacteriaceae; genus Mycobacterium; species Mycobacterium sp. E3298. The sequence continues at coordinate 6,222 of NZ_LZJB01000065.1, read as the reverse complement.
CCTCGCCGAGGCCGCGGGTCAGGTCCTCGGCCAGCAGGTCCCACTCGGAGATGCAGTCCACTTCGGTACCGGAGGTTTTCGGCGTCAAGAGCGCACGAACGTAACGCGCCCGCAAAGTAATTTCGTCGTCGTGGCCGAGCGCGTTTTCGGCGGTCGTTATCAGTTCGTTGAGGCTCTTCAGAACGAAGCTGGTGGGGCCTGTGGCTTCCCCGAGCCAACCCAGCCGCGCCAGTTGGGCGGCCAAAGTCTCGGGATGATGCGCCCCCAGTAGTTGGCGGCGGTACGTCACCACGGGCACCGCATCTGAGCTGGCGCCGAAAGGGTCACCGAGGTCGTAGCGGGCCTGCGCCACCATGTAGGCCGCCGACAGCGTCACCTCGTGCTCGACACCGAACACGCGAGTTTCGGCGCCGCACAACCGCACCCAGCGAACCAGCCTGGTCGCCGCATCCTCATGGGGATACTCGACGTAGGCCACGACATGACTCGCACGGAGCGTGTCGGGGTGCTCGGCGCCCAGCACCCCAACCATCGCCGGAATCAGTTCGCGCAGTTGGTCAACCGCGCCGATGTCACCGAGGAGGAAGCGCCACCGTGCCACCGCGCCGGCCACCGCGAGAGTATCCGGGTGTTCGGATCCGAGTACCTCGCGACGTGTATCGAGGACTGCACCGGCGTCACCGACAGCACCTAGCGTGTCGCCGGCATTCTGCCGCGCCTCGGCCAGCGCCAGTCGCGCGGCCAAAGTTGATTCGTGTTGCGGCCCCAGCGCGGCATGCACCGATTGCCACTTCTGCACTGCTGCCGTGACGGGATCGACTGCCTCGAGATTCTCCGACATGATCCCCCTGACTGGCCGGCCGTTCGGCCTGACGCTAGACCGGGATCAGCCCGTGCTTGCGTGCCGTGCGGAACCACAACTGCTTGTCGCGCAACAACTTCATCGACTTGCGCAGCAACAGCCGGGTGTCGTGCGGGTCGATGACCGCGTCGATGAAGCCGCGCTCGGCGGCCGTCCACGGGATCGCCATGTTGAGGTTGTAGCCCTCGATGAAGTCCTTCTTGATCTGCTGCGCCTCGGGCGTGGTCGGGTCGGGGAACCGCTTCATCAGCAGCTGGGCTGCGCCCTCGGCGCCGATCACCGCGATGCGCGCGGTGGGCCAGGCGAAGTTGAAGTCGGCGGTCAGCTGCCGGGAGCCCATCACGGCGTAGGCACCGCCATAGGACTTGCGGACGGTGATGGTCACCTTCGGCACGTCGGCTTCGACGACGGAGTAGAGGAACCGCCCACCGCGCTTGATGATGCCCCGCTTCTCCTCCTCGGCGCCCGGCAGGAACCCCGGGGTGTCCACCACGAAGACCAGCGGGATGTTGAACGCGTCGCAGAACCGGATGAACCGCGCCGCCTTGTCGGACGCCTCGTTGTCGATCGACCCGGACAGGTACATGGGCTGGTTGGCGATCACGCCCACCGGGTGCCCGTCGACGCGGGCGTATCCGGTGATGATGGCCGGCCCGTGCTGCGCGGCCACCTCGAGGAAGTCACCGTCGTCGAAGATGCGCAGCAGGATCTCGTGCATGTCGTAGGCCATGTTGTCGGAGTCCGGCACGATCGAGTCGAGCTCCAGATCGGTCGGCGTGACCTCCGGCTCCAGCCCGGGGTTGACGATCGGCGGCCTGTCGAAGCAGTTCGAGGGCAGGAACGACAGGAAGTCCCGCACGTACTGGAACGCCTCGGCCTCGGAATCCACCACCTGATGGATGTTGCCGTAGCGGGCCTGCGCGTCCGAGCCGCCGAGCTCGTCGAGGGTGACCTCCTCGCCGGTGACCTCCCGGATCACGTCGGGACCCGTCACGAAGAAGTAGCCCTGGTCGCGCACCGAGACCAGCAGGTCGTCCTGGATCGGCGAATACACCGCTCCCCCGGCACATTTGCCGAAGATGAGGGAGATCTGCGGCACCAGTCCCGACAGCGCCTCGTGGCGCCGGCCAAGCTCGGCGTACCACGCCAGCGAGGTGACCGCGTCCTGGATGCGGGCTCCGCCGGAGTCCTGGATGCCGATGATCGGGCAGCCGATCATCGCGCACCACTCCATCAGCCGCGCGACCTTTCGGCCGAACATCTCGCCGACCGTGCCCTGGAACACCGTCTGGTCGTGCGAGAAAACCCCGACGGGCCGGCCGTCGATCGTGGCGTGTCCGGTGACGCACCCGTCGCCGTAGAGCGCGTTCGGGTCGTTCGGTGTCTTGGCGAGCGCGCCGACCTCGAGGAAGGTGCCCGGGTCGACCAGTGCGTGGATGCGGGCCCGGGCGCTGGGGATGCCCTTCTTGTCACGCTTGGCGACGGCCTTCTCACCGCCGGGCTCCTTGGCCAGCTCCATGCGAACGTGTAGCTCGGCCAGCTTTTCGGCTGTCGTGTGAGCGCGAGAAGGCTCCGCACCGGTCACTAGTTGCCCACCTCACTCTTCCGGCGGCGCCCCGCCTCGATGTTCTCCAGCGCCTCGGTCATGTGCGCGCCGACCTTGGCGATGATCGGCTCGTCGATGGCCTGGATGTGCTCCCCGCCGATCGGCACGACCTCGAGCTCGGACACGTACTCGCCCCAGCCGCCATCCGGCTGGCGAATGGCATACCGCGGCTCGAACTCGATGACGTCGTCATGGTAGCGATCCGCCATGTAGAGCGTGACGTGGCCGTCGTAGGGCTCGATCTGGACCGTCTCCAAGGCGCGGTTGTCGAGGTACGACGTGCGCTGGTGCTCGATGATCCCGCCCGGCACCTGCACACCGCTCTGCTGGACGATCTCCAAGACGAACTTGACCTGACCCTCGTCGTCGAGCTCCTCGAGCTGCTCGTAGGGGATCGCGGGGATCTCGACGTTGAAGGTGCGCTCGGCGAATCTCGCGTACCGGTCCCACCGCTTGCGGGTCTCTTCCCTGGTCTGCGGGATCTCTTCGCCGGCCCGGACCGTGTCGATCATGCCGACGAACGCCACGTCGGCGCCCATCCGCTTGAGCCCGATCGCGCAGGCGTAGGCCAACGCACCGCCCAGCGACCAGCCGACCAGGATGAACGGCTTGTCGCCGTTCATCTCCAGCAGTTTGGGCACGTATTGGGCGGCCCGTTCCTGGACGGTGCCCTCGACGCGCTCGAGCCCGTACATCGGGGTGTCCGGCGGCAACCGGTTGAGCAGTGGCTCGTAGACCACCGTCGAACCGCCGGCCGGGTGGAACACGAAAACCGGTATCTGCGAATCGTTTTGCGGCGCCCGGATGGTGCGGACGAATCCGTCGAGTTCACCGGCCTCGAGGTATCCGCGAACCTTCTCGGCCAGGGCCTCGATGTTCTCCGACGTCACCACGTCCTCGGCGGTGATCGGACCTTCGGCCCGCTCGGAGAGGCGCTGCGCCATCTTCTCGGCCTGCGCGTCGTCCAGCTTGGGCAGCGGGTTGAAGATGCCGCCCGGGGACTTACCCGTGACGATCGCCCACGTCGCGAAGGTGACCCGTTCGGCGGCGTCGCGCGGCGGCACGTCGGAGTTCAGCGCCTTGGTGACCGCCTCCTGGTTGAGCGCCTGTGCGGCGCCGGCCAGGTTGGGTGCGGGCTGCCCGCCGTTCGCCTTCGGCCCGGTCGGGTCGGTGGGCGGCGGCGGGATCGGCACGTCCGAGGCCGGCGGCGGCGCCGGCTGGGTCTCGGGCTCCGCCTGCGGGTCGGGCGCGGGCGCGGCGATCGTCGCGGGCGAGGCGCCGCTCATCAATTGCGCCTGGGCCTTGGCGATCTCCTCGGGCGAGTGGCTCTGCTGGTACTCGTGCAGCTGCTCGACCTCGTCGCGGTGCTCGACCGCGTACTTGATCAGCTCCTCGATGTTGTAGAGGTTGGCGTCCCGAACGGCCGTCAGTTGGATCGGCGGCAGGTCGAAGTCGTACTCGACGCGGTTCTTGATCCGCACCGCCATCAGCGAGTCCAGCCCGAGCTCGATCAGGGGCACCTCCCACGGCAGGTCCTCGGGCTCGTAACCCATGGCGGAGCCGACGATCAGCCCCAGGCGCTCCGCGACCGTCTCGCCCGAGTCCGGCGACCACTTGCCCATGCTCGCCGAGAAATACCGGTTGGTCAGGCTGTCGGTCAGGGTCTCGGCTTCGGCCTCACCGCCGGACTCCGCCGGCGCGACGGCGGCCCCGTTGGACGCAGCCGTGATGGCCGCGCCCGCGCCGACCGCGGCCGGCAAGGCGACACCGGCCTCCCCGGCGCGGGTCACCAGCGCGTCGTAGACCAGCGTGAAGGACTCGTCGATGCGGGCGTGTACCTGGACCGAGGCGCCGCCCGGATGCCGGGTCAGCGTCGTCACCAGCCGGGCGCCCTCGCCGGGCACCGCACGCTGCTCGGCGGCCGCCAGCTGCGCGTCCGGAAGGACCTCTGCCGCAGCGGCTTTCACCAACGCGGGCAGGTCCGTCAGGCCGCGGGGGTTGTACTCCCAGACGTGGCGGCCGTCAGGCAGCGCGACGTGGTTGCCCGGCATGAGCACCGAGCTGCTGCCGTGCGCGAAGTGCACGTCCAGCCAGTGCTCCTTGCGCTTGAACCGGGTCGGCGGAATGTTGGCGTAGTCCTCGGGACCGGACGCCCGGCTGAACAGCGTCCAGATGTCCAGGTCGTGGCCGTAGACGTAGAGCTGGGCCATGGCCGCGATCATCGCCTCGACGTCGTCCTGCTTCTTGGCCAGCGTCGGGATCAGCTGCGCGTCGTGCAACCCGGCCGCGGCGGTGGTCAAGCCGATCTGCATCAGCGCCACCGGGTTGGGCGCCAGCTCCAAAAAGGTGGTGAACCCGCTGTCCACGGCGTTGCGGACGCCGTGCGTGAAGTACACCGAGTGCCGCATCCCCTTGACCCAGTAGGCGACGTCGTGGAGCGGCTCGCCGTCGGGTTTGACGTAGGTCCCCTCGTGCACCGTCGAGAAGATCCCCACGGTGGGCGTCATCGGCTCGATGCCCTGCAACTCCGCGGAGAACTCGCCGAGCAGCGGGTCCATCTGCGAGGTGTGACCGGCGCCCTTGGTCTGCAGCTTGCGGGCGAAGCGGCCCTCGGCCTCGGCCCGGGCGACAATCGCGTCGATCTGTTCGGGCGGGCCGCCGATGACGGTCTGGGTGGGCGCCGCGTAGACGCACACCTCCAGGCCCGGGAAGTCGGCGAACACCGTCTTGAGCTCGTCGGCGGAGTACTCGACGAGCGCCATGAACCGGATGTACTCGCCGAACAGCATCGCCTCGCCCTCACCCATCAGGTGCGAGCGCGACGCGATGACCCGGGCGGCGTCGGCCAGCGACAGCCCGCCGGCGAAGTAGGCGGACGCGGGTTCGCCGAGGGACTGCCCGATCACCGCGGCGGGCTTGGCACCGTGGTGCTTGAGCAATTCGCCGAGCGCGATCTGGATCGCGAAGATCACCACATTGGACGTCTCGATGCCGTACTCGTGCGAGTCGTCCAAGATCAGCTCGAGCACCGAGTAACCGCGCTCATCCTGGATCAGCGCGTCGACCTTCTCGATCCACTCCGCGAAGACCTCGTTGCGCAGGTAGAGGTTCTTCCCCATCTTGCGGTGCTGCGCGCCGAAGCCGGCCATCGCCCAGACCGGTCCGTTGGTCACGGGCCCGTCGACGCTGAACACGCCCGGCCGCTGCTTGCCCTCGGCGACGGCGCGCAGACCCTTGATGGCCTCCTCGTGGTCGTGGGCCAGCACGACCGCGCGGGAACGGCCGTGGTTGCGCCGCGACAGCGCCCGGCCGACCGATTCCAGGGACGACGCCTGGCCCTCCGGGCTTTCCAGCCAGTCCGCGAGCTCGGCGGCCGCGGCCTTCTTGCGCGAGGTCAGGAACGCCGACACGGCGAGCGGGATCAGGGGCTTGGTCGGCTCCGCCGCTTCTTTCGCCGCGAGCTCTTCGAGCGCGATCTCCTTGAGCCGCAGCGCCTCGTCGGTGACGCCCGGCAGCTCGTACTCGTCCTCCTCGGGCGCCTCGGCATCCGGGATGATGTTGCCGAAATCGTCGAACCGCAGCGCGTGGCTTTCCATGGTGGGGGCCTCGGCGGTTTCCGCGGCCGCCTGCGGTTCGGGCGCCGGCTCCGGCTCCCGCTCGATGACGTCACGGGGCAAGACCTCGCGCACCACCAAGTGGGCGTTGGCGCCACCGAAGCCGAAGCTGGACACCCCGGCCAGGGCGTAGCCGTCGT
>NZ_LZJB01000064.1:0-2078 GCF_001666895.1 Mycobacterium sp. E3298 | reverse complement strand
CTCGGCGGCCGACCAGATCGAGATCACGCTGCACTCGCCGGGCGGGCACACGTCGCGCCCGCACCTGACCGCCGACCTGGTCTACGGGCTGGGCACGCTGATCACCGGGCTGCCCGGTGTGCTGTCCCGCCGCATCGACCCGCGCAACGCGACCGTCCTGGTGTGGGGTGCGGTCAACGCCGGGGTGGCCGCCAACGCCATCCCGCAGTCCGGGGTGCTGGGCGGCACCGTGCGCACCGCGAGCCGGCAGACCTGGGTCGGCCTGGAGGACATCATCCGCGAGACGGTGTCGGCGCTGCTGGCGCCGCTCGGCATCGAACACACGCTGCAATACCGGAGGGGTGTGCCGCCGGTGGTCAACGAGGACGTCTCGACGCGCATCCTCACCCACGCGATCGAGGCCATCGGCCCCGACGCGCTGGCCGATACCCGCCAGTCGGGTGGGGGCGAGGACTTCTCCTGGTACCTCGAGGAGATTCCCGGTGCGATGGCGCGCCTGGGCGTCTGGCCGGGGCAGGGACCGCAGCTGGATCTGCACCAGCCGACGTTCGACCTCGACGAGCGGGCCCTGGCGATCGGGCTGCGGGTGATGGTCAACATCGTCGAGCAGTCGGCCGCGTTCGCGCTGCTGCCCTAGCGCGTCGCCCGCATGACGTGCTCGGCGATGTGCGCGTAACTTCGCAACGTGACGTCCGCCGCGTCGCTCATGATGTTGTAGCCATGGTCGACGCCGGCGACCTCGTAGTACTCCGCCAATGCCCCGACGGCGTCGAGCTTTTCGGCGTAGCTGCGGGCCTCGTCGCGAAGTCGATCGTGTTCGGCCGTCACGACCAGCGCGGGCGCGATACCGGCGATCCCGTCGGCGTTGTCGCCCCACGCGGGGGAGGCCAGGCGGTCGCGCCGCTGCGCGGCTTCGGGCACGTAGGCGGTGTCGAAGACCTCACCCATCCACGGCTTCAGGACGGCGCGGCCGCCCAGGCTGGACGGCTTGTCGCGGGCGGGCGTCACCAGGTCGAGCGGGGCGTAGTGCAGGACCTGCAGCGCGATGCGGGGGCCGCCGTTCTCCAGCGCCAGCCGTGCTGCCGCGGCACTGAGGTTGCCGCCCGCGCTTTGGCCCCCGACGCACAGCCGGCCGCCGTCCCAATCGCGGCCGGGGTCGGCCGCCCAGCGGACGACGTCGTAGACCTGGTGTGGCGCCGCCGGGAAGCGGTGCCGCGGCGCCAGCACGTAGTCGGGATTGATCACCACCACGCCTGCGTTGGCGGCCAGGTACCGGCACCAGGGATCGTCCTGTTCGGGGTGCCCGACCACGAAGCCCCCGCCGTGCACGTTGACGTAGACCGCCTGGTTCGCCGTGCCGGCCGGCGGGTGGTAGACGGTTGCCGGTACGGGGCCGTGCCGGGCGGGGATGGTGACCTCGGTGGTCCGGCCGCGGAATTCGGGGAATCGCACGGCGGCCTTGGGGGCCGGGTTCACGACGGCGGCGAAAGTGCGGGCCAGTGCGTCGGCGACGACTGGTCTGGAGAGAATCGACACGGGCCCTAGGAGCCCGTTCCCGGGCCGATGTTGTGGGCCGGTCTGGTGCGCAGGTTGTGCACGTAATCGCTTGGGGCTCCGGCGATTTCGGCGGCGTCAGCCATCACGCCCAGGTATCGCGCCGAGGGCAGGCCGCCCTCCCAGGCGTCGAGCACGTACAGCCAGGCCAGCACGGGGTCGGTGCTGGTGTCCGACGAGATGCGTTCCACCCGGCAGCGGATCTTCTTGTGGACGCCGAACTCCGAGCCCTCCCACCGGTCGAGGTTGTTCTCGTCGGCCGGGGTCATGTCGTAGAGGACGACGAACACCTTGGAGGTCGGGTCTTCGACCACCGTGGCCAGCGCGCCTTCCCAGCCGATGTCCTCGCCGCCGAACGTCAGGCGCCAGCCGTGCAGCCAGCCGGTTCCGGCCATCGGGGAATGGGGTGCCCGCTTGAGCATCTGCTCAGGATCCATGTTCGACCCGTAGGCGGCGTAGAGCGGCACGGGGAAATCTTAGACGTCACCCGCACGAGCGGTCTTCTCCCAAGCGTTTCGCCGCGC
>NZ_LZJB01000063.1:0-16134 GCF_001666895.1 Mycobacterium sp. E3298 | reverse complement strand
TCCGGTTGCAAGATCCCACCCAAGATCAGCATCCAGCACTTTTCCAGGTCGGTGAGGAACCGTTCCGGGTCGTCCAGATTGCTGGTCTTGCGCAGCCCCATATGCAGCGACACCATCAGCCGTCCGACTGCGTCGGGATCACAGCGTTCGTCGATGTCACCCTCGGTGACGGCCTGCTGGACGACCCCCGACAGGGCTTCCACCCAGCCGCTCACCAACGTGTCCTGCAGCCCCCCCGACTGTCCGACCGACTCGATCAGATTCAGGCCGGCCCTGACCAGATCGGTCTTGATGTCTTGAACGGCGATCAGATACGAGAAGTCGATCAGGGTTTCCAGGCCCGAAAGTCCGCGGGTCAACAGGTCTCCGACCGCGACGGTCGCCGCGGCGATCTGCTTGTCGATGAGCTCCACCGCCAAGGCGTGTTTGGACTTGAAGTGGAAGTACATCGCGCCCTTGGTCAGCTGGGCCTCGGCCAGGATGTCATCCAGACCGACGTCGTGGTACGGCCTGCGCGCGAACTGATGGGAGGCGGCGCGCAGAATCTGCCGCCGCGTCGCGTCGGCGCGTCCGTCGGTCGAGTGGGTAGTCATGGGAATCTGCCAGCTCAGCTCTCGTCGGCCCGCCGGGTGTGACCCTGGCGCAGCGGCGTGAACCCGGCGGGGAAGCCGGGCTCCGCGACGTTGGCGTGTATGACGCGACCGATCTCGTCGGGGGTTGCGACCCGGACCTGGTCGATCGCCGTCAGGTTGATGAGCAGGGCATACACCTCGGTTCTTGGGCGGTCTTGAACTACACCGACCGGCCACCCCCGGGCAGTACATGGGGCACGTCTGAGATTAGCAGCTGCAGGCGTCTGCCTTGACGCTTGCGTAAATACCTGTAGTCCACATCACACCCTCTTTACAAACTATTAGTATGTTTCGTACGCTATTATCACATTGTCAGTTTGTAGGGCCGGGCGGCCCAAACCCACGGTTCGCCCAGTTGAGCGGCAAGAACGCCCGATCCCGGGCCCTTTGCAGGATGTTAGGAGACGCAGATGCCGGTCGTGACCACCAGGCCACGCGCTCTGGCAGCGTCAGCAGGTAGAAGGCTCGGAAAGGGACAAAGGACCTTCGCGATCGCAGGCCAAATACTCTTCGGCACAGCTTCCACCATAATCAATACTTTAGGTATGTTTAACGCGGTAATCGCGCTCCTCGGGTACGGCCCGGCGGTCGTCCGTCTCCGCACCGCCACCGGGGACCGGGGTCTGACGTGATCGATTTCGGGGCGTTCCCGCCGGAGTTCAATTCCGCGCGGATGTATGCCGGCCCTGGTCCGGTGTCGCTCGTGGCGGCCTCGGTGGCCTGGGATGGCCTTGCCGCCGAATTGCATTCCGCCTCAAGCTGTTACCGCTCGGTGATAGCCGGATTGACGACCGGACGCTGGTTGGGTCCCTCGTCGTTGACCATGGCGTCCGCCTTCGCTCCCTACATGGCGTGGACCGCCGGGGCGGCCGCGCGGGCCGCGGAAACCGCAGGCCAGGCCAGGCTCGCGGTGGAGATCTACGAGGCCGCCTTCGCGATGACCGTTCCCCCGCCGGCAGTCGCCGCCAATCGCGTCCAGCTCGCGACGCTGATCGCCACCAACTTCTTCGGCCAGAACTCGGCGGCGATCGCGGCCACCGAGGCCGAATACGGCGAGATGTGGGCACAGGACGCGGCGGCGATGTACCAATACGCCGCGGGTTCGGCGGCCGCGTGCGACGTGACACCGTTCAGCCCGCCGCCGGACGTCGCCAACCCGGCGGGGGTGGCGACCCAGGGCAGCGCGGTGGCGCAGGCCGAAACGTTGGCGGCCACGCACACTTCCCTGTCGAACGTGATGTCCTCGGTTCCCAACGCCCTGCACGGGCTCTCGTCGCCGATGTCCGCCAGCACCTCCACCCTGACCCAGGTCGGTACCGGCACCGCGAGCACCGCCACCAGCACGGCCAGTTCGTCGCTGATGGACAGCCTCGCGTCGAGCCTGCCCAGCTCGCTGCCCACCTACTTCATGGCGGGAGCGACACCGTTGTACGGGATGTCCTCCATCCTCGGCATGGCTCAGACCGCGCAGGGCTTGGTGAATGGGGCTGCCCAGGCGGCGGGCACCGCTGCGGCGGGGGCCGCGAGCGCGGCGAGCACGGGCGCGGGCGCGCTGGGATCGCTCGGCTCGCTTGGATCGGGTGTGGTCGGGAGCCTCGGCAGCGCGGCCTCGCTCGGTCCGCTGGCGGTCCCGGCGAGCTGGACCAGCGTGATACCGGCGGCACACAGCGCCGCTTCCGCACTGCCGACCATCAGCCTCGCCGGCGCCAACACGCCGCCCAGCATCATGGGCTCGCTACCGCGCCTGGCCGCCGCGTCGGGCAAGAACCTCGGCCCCCGGTACGGCGTCATCCCGACCGTGATGACGCGGCCGCCTTCCGGTGGATACGCGTAGGCCATGACCCCGACGAGAACGACCCGTGACCCGAGGAGCGGTGAATGAAGTACACGCCCACCCAGATCGCCGGCGTGACGATCATTGACCTCGAGCCGCAACGCGACCATCGCGGCTTCTCGTCCCGTTCCTTTTGTGCCGACGAATTCGCCGACCGCGGGCTGAGTTTCGACGTCACCCAGACCAACATCTACTTCAACTACACCCGCGGCACCGTGCGGGGCCTGCACCATCGGGTGCCGCCCTACGCTCAGACCCAGGTGGTTCGCTGCACCCGCGGCGCGATCGCCGCCGTCGCGGTCGACATCCGCCCGGGGTCGCAGACCTACGGCGACCACGTCATGGTCGAGTTGAGCGCGGACAACTACCGGGCGCTGTTCCTGCCGCCGTTCGTCGCCCACGGCTTCCAAACGCTGATCGACAACACCGAAGTCAGCTATCAGGTCAGCGGGGAGCCCGCGCCGTCCGACGCCCAGGGATTCCATTGGAACGACCCGGAATTCGGGATCGTGTGGCCGCTGCCGGTCACCGTCATCTCCGAGCAGGATGCCAGTTGGCCATCGCGAACGCCGAGCTTCGCTTCGATCGAGAGTGCAGCGTCATGTCTAACCCGTTGATGACCCAGGAATTGGTGGACGTCGTGCATGCCGAACCCGGTCCGATCAAGCGGAAACCGGCCGGCATCACGTCATTGCCCAGCCGCCGGACCGGCGCTCTGCCGGCCCCCGCGGCCGCGGCGCCCTCGCCCGCTGGCAGCGCGATCCGGCGCTGGCAGCACCAATATTCGCACCACCTGCGCATCAGCGACACGCTGATCGTCTGCGCGTCGGTGCTACTGGCGCAGTACGTCCGATTCGGCGAAATCGCCAACACCTCGGGTTACTCGGACGTCGCGATGACGATGCTGTCGTTTCTCTTCGCGGCGCTATGGCTGTCGTCGCTGGCGGTATTCCAAACGCGCTCACCGCGAGTCATCGGCGCCGGCATCGACGAGTACCGCCGGATCGGCAGCGCCTCGTTCTGGACGTTCGGAATCATCGCTATGGTCACCTTGCTCGCCAAGGTGGACCTGGCCCGCGGTTACCTTGCGATCGCGCTCCCCGTCGGGACCATGGGCCTGCTGGGGAGCCGCAGCCTGTGGCGCAAGCACATCCGGCAGATGCGCGCGAACGGTCAGTGCCAGACGACGGTGCTGGCGATCGGGGACCGCAAGGCGGTCTCTCACCTCGCCCACGAACTTTCCCGCAACCCGCTGGACGGATACCTCGTGGTAGGCGTTTGCATTCCGGGCTACGGGCCACCGCGCGGCAACACCATCACCCTCGGCGGACGCGCTGTGCCGATCCTCGGTGACGTCACCCACGCGGTGGCCGCCATCAACAGCTGCGGTGCGGACACCGTGGCGGTCACGCAGACGGACCACTTCGGGATGCACGGGATCCGAGAACTGATGTGGCAGCTGGAAACGATGGACGTCGACGTCGTGGTCTCACCGGGCGTGATGGACGTCGCGGAGGCCCGCCTGACCCTGCGCCCGACCGCGGGGATGCCGCTGTTGCACGTCGAGAAGCCGCAATACGAAGGGACGCAACGCTTTCAGAAGCAGGTGTTCGACTTCCTGTTCTCGCTGGCGGCCCTGATCGCGACGGCGCCCGTCCTCGTCGCGGCGGCCGTCGCCGTCAAGCTCACCAGCAAGGGCCCGGTGTTCTACCCATCCGAACGGATCGGCATCGACGGCAAGCCCTTCAGGATGCTGAAGTTTCGGACCATGGTCGACGGCGCCGACACCCAGATCGAGCACCTGTTGGCGCTGAACGAGAGCGCCGGCGGCATGCTGTTCAAGATGCGCGAGGACCCACGGGTCACCCCCGTCGGCAAGATCCTGCGCAGGTTCAGCATCGACGAGCTGCCACAGTTCATCAACGTGCTCAAGGGTGACATGAGCGTCGTCGGCCCGCGCCCCCCGCTGCGCCGAGAGGTCGACAACTACGACGGTGACGTCAAGCGGCGACTGCTGGTGAAACCGGGGGTCAGCGGGCTGTGGCAAGTGAGCGGCCGATCGGACCTCTCCTGGGAGGAGTCGGTGCGGTTGGACCTGTCCTACGTGGACAACTGGTCGATGTCGGGTGACCTCATGATCATCGCCAAGACGGTTAAGGCCGTTCTCACCAGTCACGGCGCATACTAGGGAGTCATGACTGAGCCGACGACGCCCGAGGCGGTCGTCCCGTCGGTGCCGCTCTCCCGGATGGCTCACGCCTTCTCGATCCAACTGATCTGCCGCGCACTGGGAATGCTGGCCTCGGTGGTCTCCGTGGCGATGACCGCGCGGTACCTGGGTCCGGGCCGCTACGGCCAGCTCTCCATCGCGGTCGCGTTCGTGGGAATGTGGAACAGCTTCGCCGATCTCGGTGTCGCCACCGTGATCGTCCGCCGCGTCACCTCCGGCCGCGGCGACCTCGAACGTCTGGTGCGCGTCAACAGCGGACTGGCCCTGATCTACTGCGTTCCGCTCGCCGCACTGGCGGCCGGTTCCGGGCTGCTCGTCTATCACGACTACGACGTCCGGGTCATGCTCGTGGTGCTGTCCGGGGGCCTGCTGCTGCAGACCATGACCACCCGCTTCGAGCCGGTGTTTCTGGCCACCGTCCGGTTCTCCGCGGTGGCCATCTCCGACGTCACGGCCCGCACGGCCACCCTGGCCATGGTCGCGGTCCTGGTCTCCGCGCACTCGAACGTCATCTGGTTCGCGGTGGCACAGCTCATTCCGCCCGCCGTCCAGCTGGTTATCCAGGGCGCCGCGGCGATGCGGCACATCTCGGTGCGCCCGGTGTTCGCGCTGCGCGAGGCCGCCGATCTGTTGCGGGAAACCCTGCCCCTGATCGGATTCCTGGTTGTCGGAATCCTTTACACCCGCGCCGACGGTGTGATCTTGTCCTTGCTCAACACCCACTCCGAGGTGGGCGTGTACGGGCTCGCCTTGACGATCGCGTTCAACACCATCGTGGTGTCGCTGGTGTTCCTCAAGGCGACGCTGTCGACGGGCACCGAACTGTTCGCGCGGGACGTGGCGACGTTCGCCGCCTTCCTGCGCCGCAGCGTCGAGCTCATGTATTTCGCGGCGGTCCCCGTCGCGGTGGTCGGAGCGCTGCTGGCCGGACCGTTGATCGCGTTCTTCGGCGACAAGGCGTTCGTCGCGCGGGGAACGCCGACGCTGGCGTTGCTGTTCGTCGCGGCGGCGCTGCGGTTCGTCGGCGGCACTCTCGGCCAGGGTCTGGTCGCCAGCCACCACCAAAAGGTTCTGCTGTGGTTGACGGTCGCCACGCTGGTGGTCAACGTCTCGCTGAATCTGGCTCTCGACGGGCGGCTGGGCGCCGTCGGGCCCGGCATCGCGCTGGTGTGTACGGAATTCTTCAACATGCTGTTCAGCAGCTGGTGGCTGCACCGGCGGTGCGGTTACCGTACGCCGGTGATGTTCTTGCTGCGGGTGCTGATCCCGACGGCCGCCAGTGTCGCGGTGACACTGCTGCTTTCGGGTCAGCACGTCGCGCTGATCCTGCTCGCCGCCGCCGCGGCCTACCTGGCCACCAGCGCCGCGGTCGGCCCGCTCAAGTGGTCGTCGCTGGCGTCGTTGCGCAGCAAGCAGCTGGCGTGACCGGCCGCGTGAAGTCTCCACGGGTGCTGTGGCTTTCGCCATGGACACGGCCGGCGGTGCGCGTGCAGTCCGAAGCGCTGATCCGGCACGGGGCCGACGTGCTGCTCGTGACCTCTGACCGGCACCCGGAGTCAGACGCCGCCCGCGAGTACGAGGTGGTGCTCGAGCCGCGATTCCTGTCGGCCAAGACGTGGCCGCCGACGCTCAAGGCCTGGCGGCTCGTCCGCAAGTTCCGGCCGGACGTCGTGATCGCCGAACAGGTCCGTGATCCACGGTGGATTGCGCTGGCCGGAAGGACGCCACGCATCCAGGTGATCCACGACGATCGCCCCCATGACCCCGCGGAAGCGCTGCCCGCCTACGAACTCGCGGCGCTCGATCGCTGGGGCGCCCGCTCTGCGGCCACCATCGCCTACTGCGAATACGTCGCGCGCGCGGTCGCGACACGACGCGACGTGATCGGCACACCGGTGCACGTTGTACCGCTCGCCAGCGATCTCGATCTCGACCGCGTCCCTCCGTTCGTGGATGCCGAGGGGCGCCACGACTTTGTCATGTTCGGCCGGCTCAACCCCTATAAGAACGTGGACGTGGTGTTGCGGGCCTGGCAGTGCCACGTCGAAGGCGGCGGCTGGCGCGGCGACGACCTCATCCTGATCGGCGACGGAGCGCTGGACGCCGACAAGCTGCCCGCGCACACGCAGTGGCGTCGCGGCGGCTATCGCTACCGCGATGTCGTCACCACCCTGGCCGCCGCCAAGGGCTCGATCGCCCACTACCGGCGCGCCACTCAAAGCGGCGTGCAGGTCCTCTCAATGCAGTTGGGCGTCATGCCGATCGTTTCCACCGAGGGCGGGCCGCCCGAGTATCAACCCCCGGACTGCCCCCCGATCGGCGTCGACGACGTTGCCGGACTGGCGGCCGCTTTCGACGTCCTGGCCGACCCGGACACGGCGGCGCGGCACGGGGCCACCGCGGCGCGGCACTACGAGCGCCATTGCGCCGTCGACCTTGTCGCGGATCGCTTCCTGGAGGTCATCGACGAGGTGATGGGCCGTCGACGTTGACCGGGTACCGAACACACCTCGCGTATCCGGATGTATGGACGCGAGAGGGATAGAAACGTGAGCACGTATCTGGTCACCGGGGGTTGTGGATTCATCGGATCGGCGGTCGTCAACTCGTTGCTGGAGCGGGGCGCCGAGGTCTTCGTCATGGATGACCTCTCGCTCGGAAAGGACCACTGGCAGAAGGCACCCCGCAAGCCGACGCTGATCGTCCGCGACATCCTCGACGCCGACGCGTGCGACGAGGCATTCCGTGACATCAAGCCGCAGAACGTCATTCATCTTGCGGCGCAACACTTCGTCCCCTGGTGCGAGGAGCACGTCTACGAGGCGTACACCTTGAATGTGCATGGCACGTTGAACGTCCTGGAGTCGTCACGCCGGCACGGCGTCTCAGCCTTCTTCTTCGCATCTACCGGCGACGTCTACCATCCGAACTTCGTGCCCCACCGGGAAGTTGATCCGACCGGGCCGGTATATGTCTACGGCCACACGAAATACCTGGCCGAGCAGCTGTGCATGCGCTATTTCGAGTCCACCGGATGTTTCCGCACGCTGGTGATCGGGCGGCTGTTCAACGCCGCCGGACCGCGCGAAACCAATCCGCACATGCTCGCCGAGGTCACCCGTCAGATCGCGCAGGAGGGCAAGCGCGAAGTGGAAGTCGGTAACCTCTGGCCACTGCGCGACTACGTTGACGTCGACTCGATGGGCGCCGTTATCGTCGACACCGTTTCGCGGATAGCGGGATTGGAGATCGTCAACATCGGATCCGGCAAGGCGATCGAGGTCCGCGAAGCGCTGGACATCATCGCGTCCGTCCTGCCGTTTCCCGTTGACTTCACCTCGGTGCCCGAGCGCCAGCGCCCCAACGACCGACCGTTCCTGTGCCCGGATACGCACCGGCTGCGCCGCACCATCGGCCGTGCGGCGGAGCCGTTCGGCCAAGCCACGGCGCGAAAGATCTTTGCCGAGTACCCGGGCATCGCGCTCGAAAGTGGCCGCGGTGCGCCCTGATTCCGTCCGCCCGCTGCGGGTCGCCCTGGTGGGCGACTACCCCACCGATGAAGGCGCGACCGTGCACAACGGGGTGCAGTCGGTGACGTACACGTTGGCGCATGCGCTGGCTGCCCGTCCCGACGTCGAGTGCCACGTCGTCAGTGCGATGAACGGCGTGACCACAACCTACCGGCGGGCCGGCGCCCTGCACGTTCACTACGTCAAGCGCCTGAACCTCCCCCGATTGGTCACACTGCGTGTCAACGACGTGCCGCGCCTGGCGGCGGTGATCCGTTCGATCAATCCCGATGTCGTGCATGGACAGGGCCAGGATCGCCACGCGCTCGGCGCGTTGGCGAGCGGGGCGCCGACGGTCATCACTCCGCACGGCGTGCTCTTCATCGAGAGCCGATTACTGCAAAGAAACCGGTGGGACGCGTTGGGCGCCTTGAAGAAACGGGCTGTCGCGAACATGGAGCGGGAGGTGTTTCGCCGCGCCCGGGACATGATCATCATCTCGCCGTACCTGGCGCAGGTTTACGGGCCGATGCTGACGGCGCGCTGCCGGTTCATCGAGAACCCGATCCAAGACGACTTCTTCCGCATACGGCGCGCACCGGAGCCCGGCCGAATGTTGTTTGTCGGAAACCTGGTGCCGCGCAAGAGTGTGGACCATCTCGTGCGCGCGGTCGGCGAGGTCGCCAACGACCGTCGCGCCATTGCCGACCGGCCGTGGCGGGCGGGCCTGCAACTCAGGGTCGCCGGCCCCATTGCGGACCCGAGCAGCGAACACGAAGTCCGGCGGGCGATCGACGAATGCGGCCTGGGGGAACGGGTAAGGCTGCTCGGCCCCATCGGCCACGAAGAACTGCTCGATGAATACGCGCGGGCCCAGGTTCTCTTGCTGGGCTCGCGCGAAGAGACCACTCCGCAAGTCGTCGCTCAGGCCATGGCGTGTGGACTGCCGGTGATCGCCTCTCGCGTTGGCGGCATTCCGGACATGGTCGAGGACGGCAACACCGCGCTGCTGTTTCCGCATGGCGATGTCGCGGCCTGCGCCGGGCAGATCCGCCGGATGCTTGACGACGACGCCTTCAGAGCCGGCATCGAACAGCGGGTACGCGTCGAGGCTCAGCAGCGTTTCGACCCGGAATCGGTTGCCGAGCAGACCGTTAGCGCCTATCGGGAGGTCATCGCCCGAGATCGGCAGACCTGAAGTACTCGATCGTGAGTTTGACGCCTTGGCCGAATGGGACCACCGGACGCCAGTCGAGCCTCGACTCGGCGAGGGCGATGTCCGGCTTGCGCTTCTTCGGGTCGTCCTCGGGCAGGGCCCGGAAAACGATCGGAGAGGGCGATCCGGTCATCTCCTTGATGATGCGGGCGACCTCGAGGACGGTCAGCTCGTCCTGGCTACCGAGGTTGACGGGTCCGGTGAAGGAGGCCTCGCTGGTCGCCATCTTCACCAGCCCGTCGATCAAATCGTCGACGTAGCAGAAGCTTCGGGTTTGGCTGCCATCGCCGAAGATGGTGATCGGTTCGCCGCGGAGCGCCTGCACGATGAACTGCGAGACGATCCGCCCATCCTCGGGATCCATCCTGGGGCCATAGGTATTGAAGATCCGGACGACCTTGATCCGAGCGCCGAAGCGGCGCGCGTACTCGAGCATGAGTGTTTCGGCAACCCGCTTGCCCTCGTCGTAGCACGCGCGGGGGCCGAAGCAGTTGACGTTCCCCCAATAGCTTTCGGTCTGCGGATGCAAGGTGGGATCGCCATAGATCTCGCTGGTAGAGGCCTGCAGCATCGTCGCCTCTTTGGCGAGCGCCAGCTCGAGCACGTTCCTCGTGCCGAGGTAGTTGGTGTCGAGGGTGAACACGGGGTCGCGCTGGAATGCGAAGGGCGAGCCCGGGCATGCCATGTTGAAGACGAGGTCCAGCGGTCCCGCCACAGCAGCGGCGTCCAGCGGCCGCGTGACGTCGTGTTCGAAGAAGCTGAACCCCGGGTCACGCGAGAGGTGGGCGAGGTTTTCACGCCTGCCGGTATAGAAGTTGTCCAGGCCGAGAACCTCGACGCCGTCGCGGCGAAGGCGATCGCAGAGGTGGGATCCGAGGAATCCGGCGGCGCCGGTGACGAGGGCTCTCATCCACCCAGCCTAGTGGCGGCCCATGCCGTAGTAGTCGAAACCCTCGGCCCGCAACCGCCTGGGGTCATAGATGTTTCGACCGTCGAAGACGACATGACCCCGCATGGCCGACCTGACGCGCTGCCACGACGGCCGGTGGAACTGCTTCCACTCGGTGACCAGGACGAGCGCGTCGGCGCCCTCGACCGCCTCGTACATGTTCCCGGCGTATTCGATCGAATCGCCCAGCGCCTCTTTGGCTCGCACGCTCGCCTCCGGGTCGAAAGCCCGCACCGTCGCGCCGAGCTCGAGCAGTCGCCGCACGATCACCAGCGAGGCGGCCTCGCGCATGTCGTCGGTCTGCGGCTTGAAGCTCAGGCCCCACAGGCCGACCCGCAGGCCGGTCAGGTCATCCGCGGGCCGTCCGTCACCGAAGTGCGCGACGATTTTGGCGACCAGCGTTGCCTTCTGCTCCGTGTTGACCTGGTCGACGGCGCGCAGCAGCCGCATGTCCGTGCCCAGTCCCGCGGCGGTGTGGATCAGGGCCTGAACGTCTTTCGGCAGACAGGACCCGCCGTAGCCGACTCCCGGGAACAGGAATTCGTAGCCGATGCGCCGATCCGCCCCGATGGCCTCCCGCACCGCGCTGATATCGGCCCCGGCCTTCTCGCAGAGGTTGGAGATCTCGTTGATGAACGAAATCTTGGTTGCCAGAAAGCAATTGGCCGCATACTTGGCCATCTCGGCGCTCTTGATGTCCATGACGATCAACGGATGGAAGGTGCGCAGGTACGGCTCGTAGAGCTCCCGCATGATCTCCACCGCGCGTTTGGAGTCGCTGCCGAGGATCACGCGGTCGGGCTTCATGAAGTCGGTGACCGCCGTGCCCTCCTTGAGGAACTCGGGATTGGACACCACGTCGAATTCCTGCGAGGCCGTGGCGGCGATGATCTCGCGGACCCGCTCGGCGGTGCCCACCGGGACGGTCGACTTGTCGACGACGACCTTGTAGCGATCCAGGTATGTCCCGATGTCGGCGGCCGCCGCGTGCACGTAGGACAGGTCGGCCTCGCCGCTTTCGCTCATCGGCGTCGCGACGGCGATGAAGACCACGTCGCCGTGTTCGATCGCCCTGCGCCGGTCGGTGGTGAAATCGATCGAGCCGTTCTCCCGGTTCCGGGCGATCAGCTCGGCGAGGCCGGGTTCGTAAATCGGAACCCCCCCGGCCAGAAGCTCGTCCACCTTCGCCTGGTCGATGTCGACACACACCACGTCGTTGCCGCTGTCGGCCAGGCAAGCGCCCGTGACGAGCCCGACGTACCCGCATCCGATGATCGAAATCTTCAAGACGACACCTTCGCTTCCCGATGATCGCCCAATCGTCCCGCACGCGAGCGGCCCACGCGCACTTTTTCAGCTAGCTTCTTTGACCGCTCGACATCAACCGGAATCGGCAGCCGGCCCAGGCACGCCACCGGCGCGGGACAGCGGGAATCTTTGTCCAAATGGGATTTTGGCGACAGCCCAGGTCGGATAGGGTGTGGTGCGTGCCTAACGC
The DNA here is from genome assembly GCF_001666895.1 of Mycobacterium sp. E3298. NCBI lineage: Bacteria > Bacillati > Actinomycetota > Actinomycetes > Mycobacteriales > Mycobacteriaceae > Mycobacterium > Mycobacterium sp. E3298. Next base: position 4,266 of record NZ_LZJB01000063.1, on the reverse strand, counting down.
GGATGCCGAGCGCGACCCGACGCCATCGGCGCCAACCCGGCGGCTCCTCCAACGCGTCGGCGGCACGGCAAAAACGAAAGTCCGCCTGTCGCTGATGAAGGCCGGCCGTCGAGTGACGGCCAGCCGGCTGGCGAATCTGCGTTCAGTGCTCAGTTACCTCGAGCTCGGCCATTGGCTGGCGCACGATTTTTCGAATGCAACGGTAGATGTCGTCGCCGACCAATTTGCGTTGTTCGACCGGGCGCTGGCCAAGGTCCGCGGGCAACGGCCCCTGTACCTCGAATTCGGTGTGTTCGAGGGCGGCTCGATGCGGTGGTGGTCGCAGCACCTCCCGCATCCCGAAGCGAGGCTGATCGGTTTCGACAGCTTCGAAGGCCTGCCGCAGGACTGGCGGCCCGGCCTGGGAGCCGGCCACTTCGACGTCGGCGGCGAGCCGCCGAAGATCGACGATGCCCGCGTCTCGTTCGTCGTCGGCTGGTTCGACGACAGCCTCCCGAAGTTCGACGTCCCCGAGCACGACCAGTTGATCATCAACGTCGACTGCGACGTGTACTCCAGCGCTGCCACGGTGCTGAGTTGGGCGGAGCCGCTTCTCCAGCCCGGTACGTTGATCTACTTCGATGAGTTCCCCGACCGCGATCATGAGATGCGGGCATTCAGGGAACTCATGGCCCGTTCGCCACGGGAGTTCCGCCCGCTGGCCACGGCGCGTGGCCATCACTGGCTGTTTGAGGTCGTCAAGTGACTCCACCCGCGGCAGCTTCCGCTTTGGCTGTCCGCAAATAACTTGGGCGATACCCGGATTCAGCCCATGAACGATCACCCGCCGGCGATTCCGGGTCGCTCCGCTCGAGCGCCGATGAGCCGCTCCGCAAGCCGCACACCGAGCGCTATCCCGAGCAGCGTCGGGTTGGCCTGGCTCGACGTCGGCAGGACCGAGGTGCTCGCGACGTACAGCCCGCGCACCCCGTGCACCTGAAGGTCGGGGTTCACGACGCCGCCGTCGGCGGTCGCAGACATCCGGGTCGTGCCGGCCTGATGAAAGCCGGCGTAGCCCTGCATGAAATCGTGCACCGAGGCCTCGACGTCGTCGGCGAGCCACTCCACGTGTCCGACGCCGTGGCGGCGCAGCTGCTTGTCGATGAGGTCGATTGCCCTGCGCACACTTTCGTAGTCGGCGTCGGAGAAATGCATGTGGGTGCGTATCCGGCGCATGCCGAGGGCATCGCGTTCGTCGGTCAGCTCGATGCGGCTGTCCCAGTGCGGGAGATGCTCGCCGTGGTAGTGCAGCAGGTATCGATTGCCGGACCCCTTGACGAAGAAGCCCGGCGCCTTGCGGCCCCGGCGCAGGAACCGCGCGTAGGAGAACCGGACCGCGAATCGGATGGAACCGAACAGGTCTCGAACGATGTTGCGCAGGTGCCCGGCGACGCGCGGCGGGCCCGCGGTCTTGGTGTGGGCCTCGCGGATGGCCGCCGCGAGCAGGAAACGCCCCAGCGGGGAGATCAACGTCAGGTAGACACCCGACAGGATTCCGCTGCCGTGCGCGGGATCGCTGATCGGCGGATTCACCATCCAGACAGCGGCATTCGGCATCCTGAGTTCTCGTTGCAGCTGTGGAGTGAACGTGAAACGGCGTCGGACGTAGACGCCCTCGCGATCCCGCTCGTGTTCGTAGATGACGTCGTCGCTGGTGAAGTGCACGCGCGCGACCCGGGCCTCGACGTGGGACATGTACCAGCGCCCGAGGTGGCCGCCCGCGTTGCCCAGCCCGGCCGGATGATGACGATCCGACGCGAGCAGCAGGCGGGTGGCCTCCAGGCCGCCGGTGGCAAGGACGTAGTCCGCCGCAATGACTCTGCCCTCCCGTCCATCGAGCGTCTTGACGACGAGATGGTCGACGGCATCACCGGCTTCGGTGGTCACCACCTCGGTGCACGTGAGGCCGGTCCACACCGTCAGTCCGGGGGTGTCGCGCAACTCGGCGCGGTACTCGCGCCCGAAACGCGTTGGCAACGACCAGCGTTCGAGGTCGGTGGTGCACACCTGTTCATCGGGCAGCCCCACGACCAGGTCCCGCTGGGCCAGCTCCGGGATGCCCCGCGCATTGAATACCGCCTGCCCGCATCCCGCCCAGTCGCAGGCCCGCTGCAGGTAAGGCTCGACATCGTCGAACCCGATCGGCCAGGGCGACTGCGCGGTGATGGGCCGATTCTCGAAGTCGATGGCGTCGAACTTGACACATCGCCCGCCCCACAGCGCCGAGGTGCCGCCCAGCTGCCGGCGAACGGAGACCTCACTGCGTGAATGAAAGTAGTCGTCCTGGCGGGAGTCGAACGTCGCCAGCTCCTGTGCCGCGCGGTCCTTACGTTCCAGACCACTTTCGATCAGCGCCACCTCGACGCCGGCGGCCGCGAGCTCGAGCGCGGTAGCGATGCCAATCGGGCCGGCACCGACCACCACGACATCGGTTCGGATGGTCATATCGGGAGCGAACTGCGCCGGACCAACGATCACGCGGCGGGGCCCCGTCGCAACTGCCGGGCGAGATCTACGAAACGCCGCAGCAGCCCCGCGTCGGGCGGCGACGAGACGGCTTGCGCCGCGTCGGCAACCCGCCGCGGGTCGGTGCTGCTGTAGAGGATCGCGCGACAACCCGTGGCCGTGGCCGACGACGCCAAGATCAGCCTCGGCAACACACCGGGGGCCAGCGGGTCCATCTCGAGTGTTTCCCGCCAGCGTTCGGCCGTTCGGGCATCCGCCGACAGCGCCGCGGACAGCGTCGTGTACGTCCGGTTGAAGACCCCGAACACGAGATCAGCACGTCGTGGCGGAGGACCGAGAAGGTCGCCGCGGACCTGGCTGACGCCCCGCGGTGCGAATGCACCGGCGAAATCCACCTCGAGGCCCTCGTCCTGGGACACACCCCAGGCGCGAATCTTGCCCGCCCGGTGGGCCCGTTCGAAGAACTCGCCGAGTTCCTCGCTGGCGACGGTGTCGAAAGGCCTTGGGCCGTGGACGAACAAGATGTCGACGTAGTCGACGCCCAGCGCCGCCAGGCTCAGGTCAAGGCTGCGGGTCGCGACCGCCGCGTCGTAGCGCCGCGGGGTCAGGTCCGGTTCCTGTTGCCGCTTGACCGCGCGGCGCAGCGCCGGGGCTTTGCGCAGCAACGCCCGAGCAGGCGCCTGGAAGCGGCCGAGACGCCGGGCCGCCCCGCCGACGTCGATGCCGAACTTGGTGGCCACCGTCACCGCGTCGCGATTCACGCTGCGCAGGAACACCCCCAGCTCGGACTCCGCCATGCCGAGGCCGTACATCCGCGCGGTGTCGAAGTGCGTGATGCCGTGCTCGACCGCGCTGCCCAGCACGGCCATCCGCTCCTTGCGGAACGGCGCCTGCATCAAACCCCCGCACCCGAAACCGACCGCGCTGACCTTCAGCGCCGGTCCGCTGAGCTCAATCTGCTCCAACGCCGAGGCTCTCGTAGATCCGGCGAAGCTCGGCGCCGATGACCTCCGGGCTGCGCGTCGCCGCGATGTGCGCCTGACCCTTGAGGCCGTCGCGCTCCGCCAGCTCCGGATCGCGGAGGTACCGGCCGATCGCCGCCGCCAACGCGGGCGGATCGTCAACGGGGACGAGCATTTTCGGGTCGGGAACGATGCCCGGCGTGCCGGAGACGGGGGTCGTGACGGCCGGGCGCGCGCCTGCCAGGGCCTCGGTCACGATCAGCGGCATCGCCTCGGCGCGCGACGGCAGCACCACCACCCGCGCGGACCGGATCAACTCGGGGATCGCGTCCGGATGCACCGCGGGTTCCACGGAGAAGCGCTCCAGCTGCGGGGGCGTGTAGTCGTCGATCGGCCCGACCACCCGGCACCGTCCTTCGATGCCCTCGTCGAGCAGCAGCTGCCACGCCGCCGCGAGCGTGTCGACCCCCTTGCGCAGGCCGATGGTCCCGGCGAAGAGCGCGACCGGCGGTGTCGTGCTTGCCCCGGGCGCGTCCCAGTCGATCGGTGCCGGGTTCACCGAGATGGTGCTCGGCACCCGTGGGGCCAGCTCCGCAACGGTGGCCCGCGCGTCCTGCGAGAACACGATCAGGTGGTCTGCGCGGCGCAGGGTGGCACCGATATAGCGGCGGTGCCGAAGCGCTTCGTTGGCGACGTCGGCGCCCTGCAGCGTCGCGACAATCCGCAGGCCCCGCGCCTTGGCCAGGCGAATCAGCGATCCTTCGCGCAGCCACGCCCCGCCGTCTGAGATGTGGAAGTG